>JABINC010000074.1 GCA_018697675.1 Candidatus Peregrinibacteria bacterium | reverse complement strand
TCCCGTTCTGCTTGTAGAGTGCGGGTTCGATTCCCTCCCTGGGCACCACAAGCCAAACATATGTTTGGCGTATTTCAATTTCTAGCAATCAACCTTGGGCAACAAGTCTTGTCGTCAATCTTTAATTGACAAATTCTCATAAACCTATATAAATCCTTTGAAAATATTTTCATACAAGAAACATGAATGCTGTAGAAACAGGTTGGAATTCACTTCCAGAGGCAACTAGAGAAATCTTCGGTAGGCTAGAACAAGCAGATGAGCCTGGTAGGAGTGCAATATTAAAAGAAATGCCTAGAGATGATCTAAGTACGGTCTTGAGAGAAGTAGCATGCGCCAGAAGAATGGAGCTCGGGAAAAGAGTCGATGCTCCTATGAGCGAGGGGTTCCCAATTAGAACGATAGAAAGTGTTCTCCGAAGTATGAGAGCCCATCTCTAAAGAGATATACTTATTCTAAATCCTGGATGCAGCCGAATTAAGAAAAGTTTATTTTCTAATGCCCATGTCCAAATTCAAGCAGAAGCCACATAACTCCGATTCCAATTAAGAAGACTATGAACTGCCCGATCAATTTCGATCGAGAGTTTTCTTTGTGTAATTCTGGTATCAAATCAGTGCAAGCAATGTAAATAAATCCACCAGCTGCAATTGGTACGAGGTATTTTTCGACACCTTCTATATGCGAGGCTAGGAGCAAAGTAATAACAGCTCCAGCGACAGCTAGCAGTGCGCTTCCAAAATTCAGAAGTAGGGCCTTCCCACGACTAAATCCTCCATGCAGAAGTACTCCAAAATCTCCCATTTCCTGTGGGATTTCATGAAACACAACAGCCAAAGTGGTAGCAATTCCAACTTCGATACTAACCATATAACTAGCCGCAATTACCATTCCATCTATCAAATTATGAACCCCATCTCCAATCAAATTCATGATCGCAAATGAATGAATATGCGGATGGTCAACATTGTGACAGTGATGATAATGGATGAACCGCTCAGTTACAAAAAATATCAAAATTCCAATCAAAACACTCATCGATATCTGCATATCAAATCCATATTCATGCGCCACCTCCGGAAGCATATGTAAAAAAGCATCTCCAAGAAGAGCCCCAGCCGCAAAACTCACCAAATACATCACAATTTTCTGCAAACTCTCTTTCTTCATTGAAAGCGTAAAAATCCCTGCAAATGCAATCAGGCTCACAAGTAAAACACTTCCCAGCGCATACAGCCAAACTTCCCCAGGAACTTCCACCATGTGCTCTAAAGCTTCATGAGCATGTTCTCCAACTTCGTGGAGGTGTCCTTCTCCGTGTAAATGATTTTCCATGTTTTTAAAATTAAACTGGTGAGATTGTACTATCAGATTTACAGTTTTGAAAGGGCTTGTGAGGTTCTATAATTTTCTTCATACGCCCTCTTTGACTTGTCCCATTCTTTGGTCCTCAAAATTTGAGATATTGCTCACACGCAAATAGATATTGTTGTACAAAAATTTCCCGCATTGGGATGATGCTGTTTTTTTCATAGAAAACTAAAGTTCCTTCTTTATATAAAATTTCATCGGCATTGCGATACGATAGAGGGGCGCAGTTGTATGCAACTAAAATTGAATTTGCAAGTAGGCGTGCAGTACGCTTATTTCCGTCTTCAAATGGCTGGATATAACTTATGCCAATAAGTGCGATAAATGCCTTGCTGTACGGATCTTTAAGCTTAGAAATAGTTTTGCATAAATCATCAATAGCTTCTCTGATTTGAGAAGGCACAGATAGGGGTTTGTAAGTAGAACCAGTTATGCCAACCTGCTTTTCACGAAGTCCTGACGATATATTTAGTCCTTCAACAAGAATACAATGAATATCTTCAATAAATCGTTTAGAGATTGATTTGTGGGACTCACCATGTTCTAGAACATATTGAAATGCTTTTTTATGATTCAGAATCATAATGGCCTCGTCTTTTGTATGTCCAGGAGCTTCAATACCTTCTTTGATCAATCGTTCCGTATCAAGAAGTGAATACGTGTTCCCTTCAATTTTTGATGATTTCCACGATAATTCGATAACAAATCGTTCTAGCTCTTTTTGTTTTATGATATCGCTAGCATTTTCGGATTTTTTTAGGAAAACCGCTGTTGCATTGCCCATTACATCAATTTCCTTACCTGAAAAAAGTTTACTAGGTATTTTTTGGAACAGTGAAAAATCGAATGATGTAGCTCCAAAACGTTTATCAACATCAAGTCTGCAATATTCGTGCGGATCAATAGGGGCATATAGTCTGCCAGCAATACTCAAAGTATAGCGCGAACTTTTACGATCACCGGAATGGTTTAGATATCCAAGATCACGCAACTCTGAAACATCTCTTCTCAACGTTGCAGGTGACGGACGGTCCGACTCAGGAAAAAATACTTGTATGTCGCTTAAAGCATACTTCTTGTCTTGCTGAAGCAGCCTCAGAATTTTTTTTTGCCTTTGATTTAAAATTGTATCGCTCATAATCACCCGAATTATAGCTCATAATGAGCGATAAATCAAGCTTAAAGAGCTATAATTTTGTAGTTTTTACATTATGAGCCTGACTTCTGAATGTCGGTAGCCCTTGGGAACGTCAATTTCCACCTATTTTAGTGCAAATGGGTGGAAGGTCGGGTCTTATGGTCCTTGGCTTATACAAGATGGCAGTGGAGGTGTAGAGCTTTTATTCAATCATGCCCTTAATAAAACCTCTCTTTTTTGGTATAATCAAGGGACGTAATTATATTTAAGATGGTATACAATCCTTCGTTTGAATTCGACAATTTGAAATTTACAATTCCTGGCTATGGAGAGGAAGTGGATAAAGCTATCCGAGAAGCCGGAGAAACCTCTGTGAATATTTTTGTCCGAAGTGCAACTATGGACTTGAGAAAAGAGCTTGTAAAGCTTCTTGGTGAAGACGAAGAAAGAGCAGGATCTATTGCGGACACCATTGAGGTGGAGGAAAGGCGTAGGCTTGAAGAGGCAAAGGCTATTGCTAGAGAGTATTTTACAGAAGAAAACGCTCATCTTATGGATAGATATGAACAGATTTGTGGGGATGATGTTAGAAAATGGTTTATCATAAAAATAATGATAACCGATGATTGGGGCATAGAAGATGATGAGATTTCAAAGGAATTTACAAACAGAGTGCTTGGAGAACTGTCAGCGTCATTGGGAGGAGAAGGCGAGAGTTTACGTCAATTCTTTAACACGGCAGCCTTTGCACGGAAAGTGGCTAAAAGAAATGCAAAACGTTATGTAAACAATCCAGAGGCAGAAGAAAGAGATGGGTATCTAACTTCAGGTTTGAAAATAATCCCATTGTTTGGAGAAGCTTATTCTGTAGAGGGTGCCGCTAAGCAAAAAATATTTCTAAAAACCGCTAACGCTCTTGACGGAGAAGGATACAAAGAAGGGGTTTGGCCTGCTGAGGCCTTGGCAACTTACATGGAAGTAGGAAACCTCTATGACGAGAGTTACGAGGACCTGGAAGCAATAGGAGAAGTAGCAAGAAAACGACGAATAAGTGGCATGAGAGCTTTATCGTACATAAAAGATATTTTCGATAGAAATGATCTAGATAGGAAAGATTACGAGGGGCTGAAGGGGTTATTGTGTAGTGACTGGGGTGACCATTCGGAAGAAATCGTTAGTCTCAAAGAGGCAGAAACAACATATGGAGATAATATGGGAAAGTTCGCTGTTTTTGTAGAAGTGGCTGATTCTGGATCAGGCAGTATAGGGATAGAAGCGTTAAAAGAAGCGGAGACTATATACGGAGAAGACATCGAGATGTTAAGGGCTTTCGCGGAAATTGTACGCAAAGGTGGGCCTGCCGCGATTCGAGCAATGATAAAATATCGCGAAGTGTATGAAGGGAAGCCGGAAGTTTTTCAAATATTTTTAAAAATGATAACGGATTCAGAACGAGCTGGTATGTTTACAGGTAAAGCGATTTCATTTTTAGCAGAAGCTAGTAAGGCTTGTGATGACAACATGAAGATGCTCGAAATATTAGCATACAGAGCTAGAGATTGCTTTGATGCTGAAGACGGGATAGCTTTGGCTGAGGCTAAAGTTGTCTACGGAGAAGATCTGGAAAAATTCAGGCTTTTTGTGACCGCAGCCGGTTGGTCCGGTCAGAATGCTCATCTAGTAATACGAGCCTTAGTAGAAGTGAGAGATGCTTATGGAGATAACTTAGAAAAGCTTAGTGATTTTTGTGATATAATGACTTGGAGGTTTCGAGGTGTGCGTGACTCAAAAAAAGCAGAAATGGGGGCAAATGCAATTAGGGTTCTGGCGGCAGCAAAAGATGAGTTCGGTGATGATATGTGTAAAATGCGTCAATTTTCTGATGTGGCAGGGGCAGGGGCAGATATGGAGACTATGCAGGCTCTTATTTCTGCAAAAGAAGTTTATGGGGATAATATGGAACAGTTCAAAATATTTACGAGTATCGCTCGTAGTAGAACGTGCAGGCTTAGGAAAGAGATGGAGGAACTAAGGACGCTAGAGTGGGAAATAAAACAAGATGAAGGAAAAGGTGAGCATATTTCTCGTGGCAGTAGGAGGGGTGAAAGGTTATATGAGAAATTAGAGATGAAAAAAGCAAGAGTAGCCGCTGGTCTCAAAACCACTCCGGCAAGAGACATTCAAAGGATGGTTGAGATTAGGGGCGAATATGAAGAAAGGCCTGAGAGATTTGGGGTGTTTGCAGAGATTGCGAGTAAACACGGGGAAGGAGGGGTAGATGCTCTATTACGAGCAAAAGAAATATGGGGAGACGATGATGAGAAATTTGATTTTTTCTCTACTTTAGCAGAAGTGCAAGGAGCTGCTGCGGTGAGTATATTGGCTGGGGCAAAATATTTACATGATTCTGAAGAAAGATTTGCCATGCTAAAAGAGGCTGAATGTTGTTGTTGGGATTATAGAACGCTTAGAATACTTACTATAGCAAGGGATGTCTATGGGGATGATACGGAAAAATTAAAATATTTTATTGAAGTTGGAAAAATGAACCGGGCTACCGGGATTTCGTACTTGAGGATAGCAAGTGTAGCTTATGGGGAGAATAAAGAAATGTTCAAAGCATTTGCAAAAATGACGGAAAGAGCGGGGGCTGCATTGGTGAGCATTAGATTCGATGCTCTTGTGGAGGCGAGGGCTATTTATGGAAATGATATGGGGAAATTCACACGAGTTAGAACACTTTTATCCAAAATAGAGCATTGTGGCGCGATTGGAAGAATCAAAAAAACTTATGGCAACAGCATCGAAATGTTTGAAGTTTTTGCTGAATTAGCCAAAAAGATGGAGTATGGTGGTGGGGCAAGAGATCTATTTCAAGCCTTGGTTGATGCCAAGGAAATCTATGGTGATGACATTGAAATGTTCCGCGTGTTTGCGAGCGTGAGAAATCTTCAGGTAAAGGGGCATAATGAAATTATAGGAGTGTTGGTTGATGAAAAAGTAAGACCTGTTTATGGAAACAATTCGACAATGTGCCAATTCTGTCTCGATAGAATTGCAGAGGAGGGAGAGGAACGTCTTAAAGGGCTAGACAATAGAAAATATGTTCTTGAAGAATTAGCCAAGATAAAAGGCTTTTACGGGGAAGATTTTGATAGGATGAAATTGGCTCACAACAGATTTTCAGAATCATGGTGTTCTCACGGAAGAAGTGTTATATCTGCCACAATAAAGGTGGAGGAACTGTATGGTACTGACTCTGAAAGATTTGAGCAGGTTATGGATAGATTTGCAGTAGTTGATGAGAAACAAGGGGGAGGGGCTGTACAAGCTTTGGGAAGAACCATAGAAGAGGTCGAAACGGATGACATGGAAGTATTTGAAAAATTTGCCACTGTTGCAGAAGCTCAGGGGGCTAGGGCTGTTCGAACTTTAGGCCAATGCTATATTGATTTAAGAGAAGAGCTTGATTTTGATAAAGCAGTGGAATACTTCAAATTGACGTCGATATACACAAAAGAAACATTAGAAAAATACATGGAATTATTCAATGAAGAAGGGGAAGGACGAGCAAGGGGTTACATCCTGGAAGACCTTCCTGGAAAGGCAAGAGGGCTTATTGGAGCAGGAAACATAGAGGCGTTACGAGACGATCCAGACTATCAGTATATGGTAAGGTGCGTTTTCCCGAAGGGTAACTATTCGAATCATAAGAGAAACCTAGAATGTGGTGACAAATCTGATCATCTCAATGATTATAAATATGACGAAGAAGGTTGCACGGTCCAATTATCGGGATTGCTTGGATATAGGGTGGTTGAAGGAGAAGAAGAGGATGCAGAGCTACTAAGTAGTTACGTAGGGAGAATGGAGGCGATAAGAGATTTTGTACAGAGTAGAGGTCCTGATAATTCAGAATTGCAAAGAGCTTTTGAGAAGGATGTGAATACAATGTTCGCAGAAAAAGTTGAACCAGCTTTTAAGAAAATAGAGGGGTTGAATGTAAAAGAAAAAATGATTTGTCTTTTTATAAGCGAAATGACTCGTACAAGAAGAATTAAAATAGAGTTGAGTGAAATAGGAAGGGAGTTAAATGCAATACCGTCTAAGAAATCCGGCGAAAGGACCGAGGAAATGGAAGAGAGGGCTCGGGTTTTGACAGAAAGGGCCGAAGAACTAAATGAAGCATCGGCAGTTGATACTGAGATCCTAGACCTAGTGGCTAAATACAAATACGCATATCATGATGATCTTGAGACTTACATTGCACAGAGTGCAGATGGAGTTAAGGAATATAAAGATGAAACAAGTAGAAATTATGTGCTATGGAAGGAACTTTCCACTATTTATGGGGAAAATGTTAAGCACGTTTTGCAAAATAACATTTTCCAGAACTTAGCAGGGGAAAAACATTATGATCAGATAGTTGTAGCTTATGGCGAATTATTTGAAGGTGGTGATGTAGAAATGAGGCCCGGTCAGAAAAAGGCGGTTGAGAATACCTATGGAAATGACAGAATCTCTGATGAAAGACGGTTTGGTATTTTGAAAAAGCAGGTTATGAGAATGCTCACTCTTAATCTGAGTTTTAAAGATGGAGAAGAGAAAAAAGCATTTGTTACTGAGGCGGAAGAACTTCTATCACCACTAGAGGCAACATTTACAGATGGAACGGCATCGATAGATCAATTCCATGAAGTATTACCAAAACTGCTTGCACTTCGTAGTAGACATTTATTTAGGCTTAGTGAAAAGGTTGAACAATTATTTTCTTTGGATATAAACAATATTTTCCAAGAATTAGCGAAATATGAAGAAAACGTAGAGGTTGTGCATAAAGAAACAGAGGTGGGTGGGGAGAAACACAAGGAGGTGCGAAAGATGGTTAAGAAGAGAAACATAAGGGCTAGGTTTATGAAAACGCAGGAAACAACAAATGCAAGAATGGGGGCATACTTGTGTATTGCTGGTGATACAGAGATGTGGGATAATAAAAATTATTTTGAGCTGATTTTGGAGGATGAAGACACGGGCAAGTGTGTAGGGGTTGTAATGCTTCTAAATATAGAAGCTGAGGATGGAAAGAAATATCTATGGTTTGGGCCGAATCCATTTGAAAGTTTCCTTGATCAAGTGAGTGGTGAAAAATGTTATAATTTCATGTACGAAACTGTTTGTGAATTTGCTGAAGAAAATAATTATGATGGAGTGGTAGTGCCAGATCAAGATGGATCTATTTTAGGTGCCTGTACCAATCGTGGTGGTGACTTCCCTGGGTACATCAAATCTTCTCGTTTGAGAGATAAACAAGGTGGGTTGAAGATAGTTGACTTTGGCAAGGAACACACACTTGGAGGTGGTTACAAATACAGCAAAGGCGCTCTTGTTTGGGAGAGGGGGCAAGCTATTTCTACCCCAAAGGATGCTTCTGAATCTGCTCCTGAAGATGGTGCACAGTAGTTGAGAGATAAATTGTGGTCGTCTTAATGTCAGAATGCCCCAGCATCTTTTGTAAGCTGAAAAGGTCGCAACCTCCTTCAAGCATCAAAGTTGCGAACGTATGACGCAATCTATGTGCAGAGAATTTGATTTTAGTGCGCTTCTTAAGTTTCTCCACCACTCTTTTGAGCCCAGAGTAGGTGAAAGGAATATCCCCTCTTACAGACGTAAAGAAATAGATTGTTGAACGATTTAATCGCTTTCTATCTTTTAGGTACTCAAGTAGATAATATCTAAGCTGAGAACAGATTGGTATAACTCGGTCTTTTGCTCCTTTTCCGCATCTAACCATAATGACTCCATTCGGGATGTCTATCTCGGCAATTTTAAGATCCAGCATCTCCTGAGCTCTCATTCCAGTATAGATCAAAGTGCCAATTATCGCCCGGTTCCTATATCTTTCAAATTTGTATGTGTATTTCATATTAAACGAATATTCCAGCAGCTTCATGGCATCTTCTTTGCTGATTCGTTTGGGTAGTTTTCTTTCACGGCGGGGGAGGTCAATGTCATCCATAGGATTTTTCTCCATGTAGCCACGTTTAATACACCACTTAAAGAAAGGCTTAATAGCTTTGAAGTAATAAAGGAAGGTTTCAGGTGTCCAGTTTTTATTTATTCGTCCATCAAAAAGAAAGCCCCGAAGGAGCTCGTGATGGATCTCGTTCATATACTGGATTCGAGAGTATTTTAGAAACTGTTTAAGAGAACTCCTATAACTGTGAATAGTCTTAGGTCTTAGGTTGCGAATCGCAAGGGACTCACTACAGAACTGAGCATGCAGTTCTGTGATTTTCATGTTCATTTTCATATAGTCGACGGGTTACTGGCGTCGACATATGGTCGTGGGCTGACTAAAATGGTGGGTCGGCCGGGGCTCGAACCCGGGACCAATTGCTTAAGAGGCAACTGCTCTACCAACTGAGCTACCGACCCATTTTAAGCCATGTTTTGGATGTTTGACTTTCGAAAATCCGATTGTGTGATGAACGCTTTGGCTTCTAGTTTGAGCCTATTATACCACTCATGAGCCGACGACCAACTGGTTAAGAGGCAACTGCTCTAACCAACTGAGCTACTGACCCATATTCTTTTGAAAGCGCAGGTATTCTATTCAGAAATAGCCTGCACGGCAAGCTTATTTTATTTCAAAAGATCTCACAGTATTCTCAACTTTTTCACGAGCAAATTTTTCTTCTGATAGATTATACATTCCCGTCAGGACGTAAACGGTATTAGCTTTGTATCCATAAGTTTGCAAAAACCGAAGAGTTTGTGATTCAGGGGTACGTTTCCCTTCAAAAACATTCAAAACAGAGCTCGCCGGATCGCCAGCCGCAGTGATTTGCAGATCTTCTATCCCAACTTCACGGAAATTTGTAAGTGTGCTGCGATGAGTGTCCAGTATTTGGGTCGCATAACTCCCTAGGTCCACTCCTTTTTCAATTTCAGCATAGGTCACATTCATATTTGCAATGAACGAATTGGCTTTTACATTATTTCGAATAGCAACAATCATATTCTCCGGATATCCCTCTCCAAATTCTGAAATCACTTCCCAATCCGTAGGAATCTCCAGCGCAAAATCAGAAGTTGAATAAGTATTACCTTCTACAGATCCATCCAAAGCAGGTCCATCTGAGCCCGCGCATCCAGTGAGGAGTAGGGCACTTATAATTGCAAAAACAGATATTAGTTTTTTCATAATTTTAAAATTAAACATTAAATTTATATCCTAACCCCAGGCACAGGAAAGTTCGCACATAGTGTTTTAACCTCAGCTTTTACGCGTTCCAAAGTTGCTTCGTCTTCTGGGTTTTCGCAGACTTCATTAATCCAGCGAGCGAGAGTTTTCATTTCATCTTCCTTCATGCCACGGGTCGTCACAGCAGGAGTTCCAATTCTAATCCCCGACGGATCAAATGGAGTGCGTGGATCATAAGGAATCATATTTTTATTTACAGATAATCCTGCATCTTCAAGTGCTTTTTCAGCAATTTTACCAGTGCTTTCTTTTGATCCCATATCGATAAGCATGAGATGATTGTCGGTTCCATCAGAGATGATTTTAAATCCATAATTCATCAGTTCTTCCGCAAGGACTTTGGCATTCTTGATAACTTGTGCGGCGTACTCTTGGAAGTCAGGTTTCAAGGCTTCTGCAAATGCCACAGCTCGAGCGGCAGTAATATGATCATGCGGACCACCCTGAAGCCCCGGAAATATTGCTTTATTAACGCGCTTCGCATGTTCTTCCTTACACATAATTATAGCGCCACGTGGCCCACGCAAAGTCTTGTGAGTTGTAGCTGTCACCACGTCACAATACGGAACCGGATTTTC
>JABINC010000015.1 GCA_018697675.1 Candidatus Peregrinibacteria bacterium | reverse complement strand
CTAATAAGAAAGCTGTTGAGAATCAAGTAGATGGTGTTCGTGGACAGATTGGGATTTAGCTTAGGATATTTCCCCTCTAAGTAACCATTCGAGGCCCTCCGTCACTTTTACGTTTATGAATTTTCCGATAAGGGGTTCTGGTGATTGAAATTGAACTTCTTTTGAATCGGGAGTGCGGCCTGAGCAGAGGTAAATTAGGGAAGGAGGATTTTCGGACCGGTCCGAGGAGTTGTTCACGTGAACAGATTTTTCTACGAGGACTTCCACAACTTTTCCGACATATGAGAGGTTCTTTTTGTGGATTTTTGTTTTCATCAATTCGTTGAGGCGATCCCAACGGATCTTTTTTGTCTCTCGGGGGACGTCATCATCCATCATGCGCTCGGAAACCGTACCTTTTCGTGGAGAATACTGGGAAATGTAGCAAAAATCCCATTCGAGGGAGTCGTACATCTGGAAAGTTTCCTCGAATTCCTCATCGGTTTCGCCCGAGAAGCCGACAATTATGTCGGTTGTGATAGAGAGGTTCGGAATTAGATCTTTCATTTTCATCATCATTTTCATATATTCTTCAACTGTGTAATTTCTGTTCATTCTTTTGAGCACCGTGTCCGAACCCGACTGAACAGGCATGTGAATATGTGGGCAAATTGTTTCGAGCTTGGCGATAACTTCGATAACATCATCTGTGAAATCTCTCGGATGCGGAGATGTGTAGCGCAGGCGTTTTAATCCTTTTTCTTTTAGAGAGTCTATTTTTTTGAGAAGGGTTGCGAATGGTTTTTCAACTCCCGAGGTATCTTCTTTATTTCCGCGATATGCCGATGAAATCTGACCTCCTTCGTTGTAATACCAATCGAATTTGTGTGAGGCGCGGTCGAACCTGGAGAGGCCATATGTGTTAACTGTTTGGCCGATAAGGGTGATCTCTTCTGCTCCGTTTTCTACAAGCTCTGTGCATTCTTTTACAACTTCTTCGAGAGGGCGACTGAATTCTCGACCACGGGTAAATGGAACAATGCAGTATGTGCAAAATTTGTCGCAGCCAGTCATGATCGGTACAAAAGCCTGCACTTTATTTTCTTGTCTTGGCGTTATTTTGAAATAGTTTTCCAGAGTTCCTTCATCAATAATTTTATTGAGTTTGAGATTTGGATTTGCTTCCTTGAGAAGATCTCCGAGGAGAGAAACATCCTCAATCCTAAAAACAAAATCGATTCGAGATAGCCTTACAAACAGCGGATCCACTCCTTTTTTTGCCAGAAGCCCACGCTTTTTAAGTTCCAATGCACGCTCTTGGCGCCACTTTGGGAGACCTTCTATTCCATGCTCTTTTACTACAGCTCTATCTGCCTTGACCCCGCTTTGGCGTATCATACAACCTGTTAATCCTATCAATAAATTTGGATTCTTTTTCCTAAATTTTGCGGCATCTTTTATGGCACCAAAGCCCTTATCTTCTGCTTTTTGCTTCACTGAGCAACTGTTAAAAATTACAAGGTCTGTGTCTTCAAGAGTCTCTGTTTTTTCATATCCAAGCGCTTCCAAAATAGTCATTACACGCTCGGTGTCTGACGTATTCATTTGGCAGCCGTATGTTTTGATGAAGTACTTCATTATTAATATACTCTTTAGTAAATCTTTAATACTTTAGATTCCTTTTTTATTATTTACACACTCGCTTACAGCTCGTGTAGGGACGACATTCTAAACAAATTGCCCACCAAATTTCCAGGGAATTTTATCAATTTGGAGTTGTACTCTCTGACATGCTCATTGTAATTCTTTTTCACCAATCTGAGTTCGTCATCGAGGTCTCGCATCTCAGCCCTAGCCTCCAAAAATCCCGTGTCTTTTTTAAGTTTGGAAGATGGATCATTCAGAATTTTATTGAGTAGATCTTTTATCGCTTCATATTGGTTGTTTTTTTCAGTTGGACTTCCTTTTTTTGCTAAAGATGCTCTCAATTCAATCAATCCCTTCTTTTTAATTTCCTTGAATTCTCCATGCTCATTCAAAGCTTCGAGCAGATAAGGAAGCTTATCGTGCATCTGTAAAAATTTGCCATCAATTTGTTCAGTAGACTTTTCTGTTGCGACAAAATGATGTTTCAAAACCCCTCTGTAAGTTAGTGTCCAGAGTATGAGCAGAAATAAAAGAGCTCCTATAATGAGTATTAGATTTGTCATTTTTTGTTTTCTATAAATTAAGGCTGTTTATGTTTGGAGGTTCTGACTCGATAGATGGAATTGGAGGAGCGGCCGGAGCTGGAAAGATAGCAGAAGGAACAGGCTGGGCTGGTGGAATAGGTGCGACCGGTTGAGTTGAGACTGGAGTGGGAGCGATGGACGGCGACGTTGGGGCTGGAGCAACTGACTGAGTTGGTGGGATTGGACCAGGAGCTGAAGCTGGCGCTACCGGCTGAGCCCGTTCCGCCGCTCCATGATATCGGAGCCCACTGGTCGGATCGTCAGTCCTATGATGATGCCCTTTTGATTCCCTTATAAATTCGTCACGTGCATCCAATATTGCCTTCGCCTGAGTAAAAGGCTGTGCCACATCGGTTATACGAAATGCTATTTTTTCTGCTGCAGTTTGAATCTCAAGTTCCCCAAAATGGAAAAGACTTCCAAGTATTCCTTTTTTCCTACTTTTCACATCTTGAATCATAGGCAAGTTCGTCTCAGAAGAAGTGTTCTGAAATAAATTCACCTGTTCAATACTTATAATTCTCTTATTAGTAACAATTATTATATCCAGCAACTCGTCTAACCATTTGATAAAAACAATAAGGAAAAAATACGAAAGATACACCAATGCGAAAATATAAAAGATACTTTTAACATTTGGGTCAGTATCTGCCGTCAAAAATATAACTGTAAAAAATGGTACGATTGCAAAAATTACGAACTGCTTGAGCATGTGCACATAGATAATCCAGTGCTTACTAACAATTAACCTTACTTTCTCCCCTTCTTTTTGACCTGGAAAACGTTCTACTCTCATTTCATATTTTTAAAGGTTTCAGTGGTCAATTATTGCCCAAACTGTACCGTGTTGTCAATCTTGCACGACTCAAAAAGAAAAGTTTTTTTAAAGCACTCTTATCATCTGATTGTGGAGCATGCTTCTACTAACCCCAACTTTGTCATATGTTGAGCTCTGCACAACCGGGCTATGCCCTCCCCTCGGGACTTTTGCCCTACGTCTTTCTATGTATGACCTCTTCACTTTGTTCAAAGTTTGGAACCATTTATCTGGATTTGGAAGATATCGTACACGTTTGGTTTCATGTATTGCAGAAACCTCTACCACCAAAGTCCCATAATTGAAAATCGTACAAAAAAGCCCATCCTGATCCTTCTTGAGATCCTGGATTTTATGAAGGTCAATTGTGTCCTTGTTATTACAAAAATACACCGTTTTTATGACTTCAATCACTCGGTAATTTGTGAGGATCACGACGTGCAGATAATAATTGAGAAGCTTGTTGAAAAATCTGTGCAGGTAGTACATGTAGGCCGAAAAAACTCCAAAAAGAAGTATCTGTCCCATAATTTCGCCTTTTGGAATCACGTTACTCGTGCCATATACAATTGCAAAAAAGATCGCCGTTATGAGGGCGATCCCGAATACATATGGAAGTATGATAATTGGGTGTAATCTGGTACAGAGCATAATTTCCTCATGCTTTTGCTGACCAATAAAGGAACGGTCCGTGTTGTCCACTTCTTCTCTTGATTCCTCTGGGAACCCATCTATATATCTTTCGTCTAGTTCAAACATATGTTTATAGAATTAATAAAAAAGCCCATATTGTGAGGGCTAAGGTGAATACAACGTAAGCTGCTGAAATCCACTTGAGATGAATAAAACCGAGAAGCAGTTGGTACTGACCTCTCGGCAATCTGTATGAAAATATATACTTATAGAAAAACCACAAACTCACCGCCATAAACCCTATAGACGCGAGCGCTAATAATATTAGAAGTATTGGAATTAGCATTTTTTGGAGGGGTTAAATACAAAAAGGCTCCACTTGCCCTGCGTAGTTTTGTTTTTGTTTTCTTTTTTCCGGAAAACACCCTTTGTCTGTACTCAGATATTAGCACGAACTGGGGCCGCAGGTCAAATGTTAGGAGTTCTCAATCCTTTCTTTGTGCGGACTTTGCATATAAATGGCATCACTTTGCTTGCCTCATAAACAGGGACATTGTTATTCCTATCTTTTTTGTTTGGGAATACAATTACATGCGGGATTCTTTCGATTTTATCATCCGAATTTGCTCGGTTATGTTTTCTGATTAATGCCATTACAGCCCTACGTTCAGTAGGATCAAGAAGCCCTTTCAACCAGACGCAGAATAACATTTTGCCTTCTGCAACGCGCAGCATTATTGTTCCTTTTTGCTGTCTCATAGAAAAATACTGTGGGCATAGCCAATCAACATCTAATTCTTTATATACTTTCTCAGTCATTTTGGTCCCTATTGTCCCCCATGCATTTTCTATCGAATTTATTCCTGCAGCTTCAATCCTTTCCTGGAACCCGTCTTCATCTGTTTCTTTGAATCTTGCATATGCCCTAGTTGCAATGACCTTTATCTTTTGCTCATCTATAATCAATTTACCTCTCCCTTTGTCATTGAAATTCACTGGAAGCAAATGAGCAACTTTCTCGGCTAAATAACCTTTTACCTCATGTGGGCCACTCATAAATCTGTACCCTTCCATTGGTTCTATTCCCATATCTCTCAATCTTCTTATTGTCAGATTTGCAATTGAATTTGATATGCCTCTTCTCATCGAATATGTCGGTAGACAAAAAACTCTCCCTTCTTTTACTCTCGCTCTCCCATCTGGTTTTACACTTACTATCGTTGGTAAAGTTTTAGTTTCCTCTGCCCCTTCTTCTTTCAGGTTCTTTATTGCTCGTCTCCTTTCTATCAAGGCTTCCTTAACTTCGTCCGGAACCCATTCTAGGGCTAAAACTGCGTCTAAGGTCATTAACCTTCTATCTATGAGATATTGAATATCAGCCACCTGCTCTGCCAGAGGCTTTTCTGTTTTTTTTAGAGTGTCGTTCACCGCTTTGACATTATAAAATTAGGTGTCATGGTAACACTTTGTGGGGCGTTTGGGAAGGGCAAATTGTTACTGTACTTCGTGTTATTGATTTGCGGTTGCTGCGAAAAAGAAGTCGGTTCCATCGCTTCTTATATATCGAAGTTCTGCAGCCACTCCATGTTCCCGAAGCGTGGCTAATATTTTTCTACGAACTTTTACTGCAGTTCCTTCCGGAAATATGTCTGTTTTAAATATAAATTCTCCTCCCCCTTCAAGACCTTTTTTGATAGCTGTTACTATTGGGGGGGCTGCTGTTACTATTGGTGAGGGGGGGGGCTCCAGTAAGCATAGTTGAATTTGTTAAGATTTGTTAGAAGGGCTGACTTTACTCATTATTAAGCGTTTTGTCAATGCTTTAATGAGTGCGATGCGTATCTGTATACAGTCAATTTGCGGTTGCTTTATTTAGCACGCTTCCGAGGAGAATAAATAGAGTGATGCTCACTGCTGAATCTTCGAGGGTGTGTAGGAAAAAACAGATTGTGAGTACGCCGATGAAGGATGCGAGGAGGATGAAGTGTTTTTTGCGGATTAGAGCTTTTGCGATGAGTCCTAGGGTTGTGAGGAAGAAGGCGAGGCCGACTAGGCCGAGCTCTACTCCAACTTGAAGATACCAACTTTCTGGAATTATCGGAGTGCCAAACCTGTAGCTGGCTGGGCCGGCAGAGCCGAGGCCTTGGCCGAGGGGATGCCTGATAATTTCATCTATTCCAATAAGCCAAGCGGACAGATGTTCTGAAGTGGATTCTGGCCGGATTAGCATGTCTCCTGATACGAAAAATAAAATCAAACCTAAAACTATTATTCCTATAAATCCGAATGCAAAATATTTTACTTTTAAGTATTTATGCACCTCGTATTTGAATAATATTTTAGATGTCATAAGCACTATCAATGCTACTCCCATACCAATAAGCGCGCCTCTTGAATACGTTATAAAAAGAGCGAAAAATGCCGCAATCATAATTGGAAGCAGTATTATTTTCGTTCTCTTCTTTTTCCACATGAAGAAAAGTGGATATAGTAAAACTAAATATGCACCGAGTTGATTTGGACCGGCGAAAGTTCCTGACATTCGACACAATTCCTGATTTTCTATCCGCTGACAAAATGCCAAAGACTGCCCCGGATACCATGTACTCCAATCATTTCTAAACCCAAATAATGTGAGGTTTTCTGGCGTGAGCAAATAATGAATTATGTAACTAATACCTAGTCCCCATATTCCCCCGATTATTGCTGCTTTGAATATTTTTTTGATGTCTTTTTTTTCGAATCTAAAATGCCGAATTATTAAAAATGCCACTAAAAATATGTAGTCATATCGAGCTCCCCAGATTAATTGAGATAGTGATGCAGGCTCTGAAACGAGCAGTAGAGAAATTAAATAATGAACCAATCCAAACAAGATATATCCAAGAATTACTTTGTCGAGTAGATCTAATTTCGGGAGAGATTTTTCTTTCAAGAATTTAAGTCCGAGAAGTAATGCGAGAAGAATTAAAACCCCTTCTTTCCACATCGAGATTATTACCGAAGTCCCAAGGATTTCTTCGAGCCCAAGCCCATAGTTAAGAAACACTGTCCCAAAAGCATGGAATGGGAGCAGGATGAGAAGGGCTATTGTCAAAAATAGAGCGAATGAGTTTAATATCGATTTGTGCCCGGGCACAGATAAAACCACTTTTGAAATATTCTTTGCAGCTGAGAGGATATTTTCTCTAAGTGGGAAATTTTCTTTCTTGCGTTTTTCTTGGAGCTCCGCGGCAAATGAATTAATTTCGTCTATGAATTCATCATGAGTTAGAGTTTTTTCATCCAGAATTGCATTGGCTTTTGACCCTACATTGAGGGCGTTTTCCATTTGGTCTCCACGTGAGCCAATCTGAAGTGGGATTAGAATTGCAGGGAGACAGAGTGCGTTCAGCTCCGCGACAGTGCCCGCCCCCGCTCGGCATATTGCGAAGTCCGCGAGTGCGTAAATATCCGCGAGCTCATCTCCTATATATTCGAATTCGAAATATCTGGCGAACTCTGCTCCAGAACATTCTGAGAGTTTTGTGAGAACAGGTGAACCGGTGTTATCTTTGACCCCCTTCCCTTTTCCTGTGACATGTATGATCGTATGTTTTTTCAAGAGTTCTGGGAGAGATTTCCATACCATTTCGTTTAGGCGCTCAGCCCCGGTGCTGCCGCCCATTATTAAAATTACTGGAGATTTTATTTCAAATTTATCAGCTGTATTTCTCTTTTTTGAAGCTTCTTTTTTCAAAAATTGAATCGCTGATTCTTTGTCCCCTTTTGTAAGTTCGTTGCGTATCGGTGAATAAGTTACAACTGCCTTTTCTCTTAATTTGTGTGGCAAATTTTCTAATGTTTTTTCAGATGACACACAGATTTTGTCGGCCATTCGAGCTGTTATTCTAGTTGCAAGTCCGGGTGTAAAATCCGATTCATGAATGATGATGCGTTTTCCGAGAAACCACCCTGCCAATACTGGAGGCACCGCTACAAAACCTCCTTTTGAGAAAATTATATCTGGTTTGAATCTTGAAATTTTTATGAAAGATTGGAGAATCCCGATCGGTAAGCGGAACCAGTCTATGAAGTTTTTAAATGAAAAATATCTGCGTAATTTCCCAGTTGCAATAGCCTTGAATGCAATATTGTGTTGCTTGCAAAAAGCCTCCTCTAATCCCGAGTTTGAGCCAATATACAAGAATTCAGGATTTGAATCCAATGCCCTAATTTCATCTACGATAGAGGCGTGCGGCGTTACGTGTCCGCCGGTGCCCCCCCCTGTTAGGAGTATACGCATGGGTTTGAGTATGTTTAGAAATATTCAGAAGCATTCCTACTCCAACCAATGTGGTCAGCATGGAGGAGCCCCCGTATGATACAAATGGCAAGGTAATCCCGGTTACTGGGAATAGAGCAGTATTCACCATTAGATTAATGACCACTTGAGCTGAGATCCATGTTGTGATCCCGACTGCAAGTAACTGAGAGAAGCGGTCTGGTGCATAATTCGCGATTTGGAATCCACGAATTGCGATAAACAAGTACGCGACTACTATCGCAAGTGTACGCACAAATCCGAGCTCTTCTGCTGAAGCCGCGAATATGAAATCATCAGTCGCCTGCGGCAACCAATACGATTTTTGAATACCTTGAGTTAGTCCTTTCCCAAAAAATCCGCCGGAACCTATAGCGATTTTCGCCTGCTCCGTTTGCCAACAAAAATCTTCACGACATTCAATTCCTGGAGATAAAAAAGCATCAAAACGTTTTTGAAGATACGTCGTATTACTCACAATTACCCCTCCAACTATGACTGCTATTAAGGCGCCAAGAGCCAGATGCTTGAGATTTGCTCCCGCGGCAAAATAAACCCCAACTGCAATAGTTGCAAGTACGAGAGTAGATCCGAGGTCCGGCTGTAACATCACTGGGAAAACAAAAAGTCCGGCAATAATACAAAATGGAATAAATCCCCCTTCAAATGTCTCAATTTCTCGCCATTTTTCATGTAGCCAACTTGCGAAGTACACAACCATTCCGAGTTTTGCAACTTCGGCGGGCTGCACAGAATTCAAAAATGGTATATTCGGAAGGTTAATCCAAGACTGCGCAAATGTGTTATTAGCATTTCCAAACATAAAAACTCCTATCAGGAGAAACAGAGAGATCCCCAACATTGGCAGCGAGACTTTGCGCCAAAATTTGTATGGAATCATCATTGCCAAAAACATTGCACCTATTCCAAGGATTACACGAATAACATGATTTTTTAGTACCAAATAACATTGGACTTCTGCTGACTCACAAGCCGGATAAGCAATCCCCGGAGCGGAGAGCTGAATTGATTTTGGGACCCCAATACTTGCGATCATAACTATTCCAAGTGCCAAAAGTCCAAGTACCGTAAAAAGCAATAATTTGTCCACTGAATTATATGATTTGCGTAGCTGCATATGATTAGCGTAGGATATGATCGAATCGCGCATGCATCTTAACTAAATCCTCTTTTGAAAACAATCAGAGTTATGAATTCAGTGTTTGTATTTGGGCTTTTTTTTGCATTTTTCGATCAATTATCAAAGATTTTCGTTCAAAACTACACGCCCCTCCCAATCGCCTTCAATACAGGAGTCGCTTTTTCAATTCCAATTCCACAGGGTATACAGATTGCAGTCACTATCATTCTCCTACTTTGTATAATCGTATTTGGAAAGAAGTTCATACTCTCCATGGATAGTCTGAAAAAACAAAAATATGTGATCCTAGCACTCGCCCTGATCTTCGGCGGAGGCCTTGGAAACCTCATGGACCGCATCAACCTCGGCCATGTCGTGGACTTCATAGATGTGGGGGTTTGGCCAGTCTTTAATTTGGCAGATAGCTTCGTGACGATTGGAGCGATTGTTCTTGGAGTTCTGCTTGTCACAACCTCTTCGCCGAAAACTTCATAAATTAGGCGTCTCCATGCATATTAAATTGTGAATCCAAAGCTAATTTGCTAGAATTTTGCTGATATAAAAAATAAACAATAAAAACATGATGGAAAACACTAAAATCACACCTATAAAACTCCTGCTTCGAGCGGTTTCTGGTTTTGTTGGAGGGCTTTTTGGAACTTTGATGCTGCTAATCGTCTTTGTACTCGGATCAAGCGTTATGGACAATGTTTTTAAGGCTGAAGAACTTTCAACCGAAGTTATAAATCCGGTTTTTCTAGCTGTTTTTCTCATCATGATTTTCATGGGACTTATAATTGCGAATCTTTTTTCGACAATGCTTGTGAGCTTCTGTGACAAAGATAAATACTTCAAGCGCGCATCGATAATGCACCAGATTTTCATTTTCAACATTGTTCTTTTCTTTGTGGTACTACCTTTTTATGTATTTTCTCTGGTACTTGATTTTGGGACACTTTCGATTATCGCGCTACTGCACAGCTTCCTTTCCCTTGCTGGAAGTCATCTGATTTTGGAGAGCATTGCAAATCCACGTTACAATCTACTCGCTATTTATGGCACTAGTTTTGGTATTATCCTGGGAGTTGCTGTCAATTTAATTATTTTCAAAATAACTGGAACTGTGAACATTCTACTGTTCGCATTCCTACCTGTGACTTGGTTTTTTATGACTCTGGCACAAAGTCTAGCCGAAGCCCTGTACACCTCTTTTTACAAATTATATGGCATCGATTTCCTAGGAGTAGACACTTCTTTTGGCATGGATTATATAAGTCGCCCTAAGACTGAAACCGAAGAAATTGAAGACGAAGTCGACATCGAAATGAAAAAGAAAAAAGACCCAAAAGATAAGACGGGGGCTGAATTTTTGAATGAGAGTTAGAGGGATTATTCTTCTGGGGTTTCCAACCCACTTTCTATCTCTTCAAACCCACTCGCCGTTCTTATTAATGCAGACAATACTTGAACGGTTTCTGCTCTCCCTTCCTCAACCGCCTCTTTAACTTTTGCCACCACCTCATTGATCAATTCTAGTGTTGAACGTAAATACTCTGCATCGTCCATGACTGATGCTCTTTTTAGTGCTGCATATATTTCATCAATGCTTTGCGCATCCTCTCCTTCTTCCCAAAAATCAAAACCAAATTCATCAAAAACTATGTTATACATTATGTGCGAACACTCTCTTAAATCTGTGTAGTTAATCTCAATTTGCCCATCACGAAATCCTACATTTAGATTACCAATATCCGTGTTGGTGTTTAATTGCTTGTCATCTTCACCAGCATATCCCATAAGCCACTGCGCTCCTTCTTTTATAGTGACCACGAAAGCTTCCCCCTCTCTTTTCTTTGCTTCTATTGCTTGCTTAATTTCATCAACTTCACCTGAGTCATCTCCTACAGTCTGATCATCTGGTCCAGTCATATTTTATAATTCATTAATTCTATTTGAGGAGTAATTATCATGCCTGAGCTTATTTATGTCAATATAATTTGACTAATCATCCAACTCCTCTTTGATTATAATTTGTGCGCACGCACAAATTGAAGTCCCGACATCCTTTGACGAGTTGTCCAAGTGTTTTTCGATTGCAATCTGTGCCCGGGCACAGAAAATGTACATGTTTACGTACAGATTCACGTACAGAATTTACCGGTGCCGGTAGAATTATTTGATCGTCTCACTCATGACACCTTTCGGAGCAGGATGTTCTGTCCAGATTTCGAATGCCTTGTATCCTTGGTGTAGAAGCCAATCAAGGCCTGTTAAGAGCTCTGCTCCTTGACCATTGTTCCCTATTTCTAAGGCTTGAATTTGAAAGATTGTAGGTTTGTCGGAATAAATTGCATCGAGTGCCAGTTTCATCTTCGAAAACACTTCGTCTGGAACGATTTTTAAGTCTTTTTCAAGGCCGAGGGAGGTACAGTTTATAATGATTTCTATATCAGAAGATTGATCCTGAGAATTGGCATTTAATACATTGTTGATTTCTGAGAGTGGGAATGCCTCCACAAATGGGCCCTTTGAGTTTTTATTAAATCTATCGGCTATCTCTTCTGCTTTTTTGAAGGTCCTATTAAATAAAATTGGAGTGATATTTAGTTGTTTTAAGCCATAAATTGCGGCAGCGGCGGCCCCACCCGCTCCGAGGACTATGGCTTTTCGCCTTCCCGGGACGGTGAAGGTGCCCGAGTATGAAATGGGGGTAGAGTCAGAGTGTGAGGTTGCAGAAAAATTAGAATAAAAGTTGGACTGAGAAATAGAATCTCGGCCCCCAATATAATCCAAATTCGTACCAATAAATTTGTCATCTTTTCTATAAACACAGGAAATTGCGCCAACCGCTTGTCCGTCTTCATCAATCTCATCTAAAAATGGAATAATGGCCTGCTTATGCGGCATCGAGACCGAGAAACCGTGTATGTTTTTGCACTTATTGGCATTTTTATCCTTTAAACTGCTCATAAAAGCACCTAATTCTTCTGGAGGCACATCAAAAACTTCAAAATTGTATGGGAGGTTTAATTTCTTGAACCCTGCATTATGAATTACTGGAGAAAGTGAGTGAGTTGCAGGATATGCGAGAATTCCGAAGGTTTTTTCTGTGTTTATCATAGTCGATTTATAGCTTTCACCCTTTATTCTAGGGCTATTTTACTGTATAATAAACAGATATTAATTTAAATAGTAACTTGAATTGAAAATGAAATATTCAAAATACATTTCTGGCGGACTTACTGCCATGCTTATCTTCAGTGTCTTTGTGGCATTTGGAGCTCAATCTGATGAAGACTTCATGGGAAAACTTCGTGTGAAAAATGCTGAAGTTATAGGCTCAAATACTGGAATGACAGCCGAATGTGATCATTCAATAATGGACTGTGATGGAGATGGCCTTAATTTATACATGGAAAATATTGCAGGAACTGACCCAAACAATCCTGATACAGATGGTGATGGATTAACTGATGGAGAAGAGTTCGGAGATGGTCCAGATTATGGACCTCCTGCCAGTGACCCACTAAATCCTTGTGATCCTAAGGTTGGCAATATGCATTGTGAGGACTTGAAACTCGAAAAAAGATAGAACGAAATACCATTTTATACAAAAATTTAAAAGAAAATTCTAATCAATAGATTATGTTAGAAAAAATTATGTCATATTTAATACCAAAAGCATTTGCAGCGGTTTCAGCAACGTCTGCAGGGAGGACCGCGGCGACTGAGACGAGTTCGGGACTACAGGAATTCCTGACGACTTTGCTTGATAGAGCGCCTTATTGGATCGCCGGAATTATAGTGATGGTTTTTTCTTTAGTTGTTGCAAAAGTGGTTAAAAAAATTGTTGTTGATAGAGTTGCTGCGAAGTTGGATGAAGAGCATCAGGATGTTGTGGTATTAGTTGGAAGAACAACTTATGTGCTTGTGCTTACACTTGGGCTTATGGTCGGGATGAAAATTGCCGGACTGGATCTAACCGCGCTCGTAGCAGCGGTAGGTTTCGGACTTGGTTTTGCTCTGCAAGGAATTATCACGAATTTTATTGCAGGAGTCTTGGTATTACTCTCACGCCACTTTACTATCGGAGACTATATAGAAGTAGACGGGACTATCGGAAAAATTGTGGAGATCCAGTCGCGTGCGACTGTATTGCAGGCACTCGATGGGACACGAGTTATTATCCCAAATGCTGATTTGTTTTCAAAAAAAGTTACCAGCTATACATCAAATCCATTTAGAAGGCTTGAAATTATCGTTGGAGTAGAATATTCGACTCCACTGGCAAAAGCCTGCCAGGTTTGTTTGGCTACAGCTCTGCAAGTAGCTGGCGTGAGTAAGGAACCGACTCCGTCGGTTTTGGTCGACGAATTCTCTGATAGTTCGGTAAATCTTCGAGTTTGGTTCTGGGTTGATTCTAGATCAAATTGGCGAAGTACTCGTTCTGAAGTTGCTACACAAATGAAGATTAATTTTGACAAAGTTGGGATCAATATCCCATTCCCTATTCGTACTGTTTACCAACCGGATGCTGACAGAGCAGACAATGAGCGTGCAAAACTCATGGAAGCACACTTCGATGAGTTCGACAAAATTCATCCAAAATCTCAACGTCAAAGCCTACCTATTAAACCTTCCGGTGAAGAAAAAAGCGGTAGTGAGTTTTTGGAAACTAACTAGTTGCTGCTTAAAAAAACTCAGCTTACATTGGACTTATGAGGTGCCTTTGTTGTATAATATGTACTCCTAAAATTTTAGAAGTATGAGAAATTTTGTTTTGAAAATTCTTTTGGCAGGAATTGGTGGGATTTTGACTTTTTCGTCATTAGCTCATGCAAGGGTTGCTGATTACGATTGGGAAACGGTTTTCACTGGATATGGGACTGTTGAAATAGAAGATGATTATGTGCGACTTGCGCCCATGACTGCAACTAGTTCTTGGGAGACGCATGCTGCACTTGTTGTGAGTGAAGAGGAATTGACCGGGGATTATGAAATGACTTTCACAGTAGAAAATGTGGAGCAATTGCGTGAAAATACTCCTCCAAATGCATGGGAGGCTCCTTGGTTTGTGTTTGGATATAAAGATGTTACGAATATCCACGGAGACCCCGATCAGACATTTACGTATTTGATTTTGAAACCCGATGGATATGGGTTAGAGCTTGGTGAAGCTCTCGAAGAGGATGATCAAACATTCATGTGGACTTCTACTTATGGCGAGGATAGCTATGACGAAGGGGTAGAATATGATGTTGTTCTGCGAGTTGAGAATGGAGCAATTACTGTACATATAGATGATGTCCAGAAGTTTGTTTATAACAACGAAAATGACAGACAAACTCTCACTCTAGATGGCAAACTTGGATTTTATTCTGAGGATGCAGACGTGATTTTTAGTAACTTTGATGTAGTTGATTTGGATGGAGACGCCGCCGATGATGATGATGATGATGATGATGATGACACTGTGGATTCCTCGGATTCAAGTGTCGGACATTTTTCTGGTGGAGTTGTGCGAAATCATCCGAATAAGGAGAAATACGTAAAAAGGTCATATACTCCGATCCCTTTGGATACAAAACATTTGGATCTGAAAAATGAGCTTGAAGCAATTCGGCTTGAAAAAGAGCGAAAAATAAAGCTTTATAGTGTAGAGAAAGTTGAAAAGAAAAAGGAAAATCTTCAGGAAAAAACTATTCGGGTGAGAAATCTTCTAGAAGAGAGACGACAGAGGTATTGGCAAAAAATTCGAGAGAGAAGGAGTGAATATTAGTTTTTTTTGGATTGTTCTTGAGATCCAAAAAAGGCCACCCCGCCGAGGCGGGGGGCCTTTCAATGTAGTCGTTTGTTTCCGCTATCAGTCAGCATTTTAGCTCTGACTCAGCGTAGTGAAGCAAATAATTACATTTATTTCTGCCTTATTCCGGTCACGTTTTTAGTCTGACCAGGACCGCCCATTGAATGTATCTTTGCGGTTTTATTCCGGTGAAGGAACGGGGTGAAAAATACTGAGCAAAAGTTTAGGTGCCCACCCTAATGAGAGAAGTCTTTAACGAGAACAAGTTCTTATCAAGGATATCTTTCAGGATAGGACTCACAACGCAGAAATGGTGAGTATTTGATTGATTTTTAAAAGGTCTGTGTTATCTTTCTGTTGGCTTTGTATAGTACCGGGTAAGCGAGTCGTAACTTTCTTATCGGCGGAGTAAAGGGGGGAGAAACTTTTGTTTTTGTTTCTAGTGTTGGAATGGTTATCGAGAACTCGTGACTTAATGTCTTTGTCCCGAACCGTTCAGAGCATTGTAACCGGGCCATCGGACAAAGTCAAACTTTTAGACATTGCCCACTATAAGATTCTATTTTCTAATAATATTAAGAGATGCTTGTAAATGTCGTTGAAACGACTTCAGTAACTGAAAAAAGCGATATTTGTAACTTTGCCCTTGAAAACCTTAAAAATTCGAAAAAAAGTTTTGAATTAGAAGGGGGTATTGTCATAATAAGTTCCAAAGTAATATCAATTTTGGAAGGAAATTTGGTCAATTTGGATGAAATTTCATTCGAAAACCTAGTTGAAAGAGAGGCTGATGAAGTGATTTCTTGTAAAAATGGAGTGTATTTGACATTAAAAAATGGAATTTACATCCCCAATGCAGGTGTAGATGTCTCAAATACACCGAAAAACACTGCGATTACGTGGCCACGGGATCCCTGGGGGACCGCTGATTCGCTAAAAGAGTGTTTGAAGAAAGAATTTGGCTTAAAAAATATAGGAGTGATTATTTCTGATTCTTTTGTCGTCCCGGGAAGAAAAGGAGTTACTGGAGTTGCACTCGCTTGGAGCGGGGTTGAAGGGGTTGAAGATGAACGCAGCAGAGAGGACTTGTTTGGGGAGCCTCTCAAGATCACACAGAAGGCCATAGCCGACAACCTGGTCTCCAGTGCCCTACTCCTGATGGGCGAAGCTGACGAATCCACCCCAATCGCTATCATCAAAGACGCCCCTGTAAAATTTACGGATAGAAAAATAGACCCTCTCGAAGGAATCATGGGAGATGGCGATTTGTTTGATATAGGTTAACTGAAACTAACCAGTGTTTTCCTTTTTATCTTTTGGCACATATGCTGGCATTTGGTCTCCTGTATCTGCGTAAGTGCCGAGCCTTTGCTCCACTCCCCTTCTTACATCTATTTTAACAACAATTGCATCAGGAGGCACTGGAGTACATTCATGAAGAGTGTCTGCTAGGGCTGGTGGAAGTTCTTCATCATCTATCCATTCTGACTCAAAAAATGAATCGCCTGCCATATCATTACCCTCTTCTTCAGAAGAGGAATAAACCATCATTGGAAGAGATGGCATTTCCAGCTCTACTCTTCCATCGAAGCTTCTAACCGCCCATCTACCCAACCGAGCTTGCTCGTATGCTGCTGTTTGGAATGGATCAAATGTTGGTGGATATCCTCTTGCACTACCTTTTTCGCTTGATCTTGTTTCTCCACCTACAAGCACTTCCGGACGATGATCTTCAATGTACCTTGCAACTTTTTCAGCCTCCTCCTCCTCTATACCAAGGGCTAAAACATGCCTATCTTCTGCTGCCTTATCTGGAGTATGACTACCTTTGAATTCTGTTTTAGGGAGTTTATAAGGCCCACCAAATACAGCTCTAAATAACCATCGAGCAGGAGCCGTCACTGCCATAAAAGGCCTTGCGATATAACGCTCACAAGTTCCTAAAACAACCTCTATGGGATCATCAGGTAAATTCTCTGGGTCGTCTGGATCAAGTTCCCAGTCCAAATCTGGATTTTCATCTGTCTCAGCCATAATTATCGGTAATAAATAAAAAAATTACGCTTCTATATTAAAGGGGTTTTGACGTCTTTTGTCAAGCCTTACTACTTCCAGCGCCAGAAGTATTGGAAGGAGCTTTTTAGATGCATCCAGAATGTGTGTTTGCAGAATTGGCTAAATAAACCGCCGTCTGATAGGCGTTTGTGATAATGAAGAATTGTCACTTCCGGGAAATAGACAACGCGTTTACCTGCTTTCCAAGTGCGCTGGCAGAGGTCAAAATCTTCCATGAACATAAAGTATCTCTCATCGAAACCTTTCAATTCCCCCCAGAGGAAGTCTCTGCGAGCGAGCATCATTGCGCCGGTGACCAGGTCGACCTCTTGAGTTTTTTCATGGTTAAAATCTTTCATCAGATATTTCTTGAGCCGCGCCTTCCAAGGACTGAACTTTTTGAGAGGAGTGCGCTTGATGATGAGATCCGCGAAAGTCATGAAACGTCTGCAGGATTCCTGCACATCACCATTAGAATAGACCAATTTCGGAGCTAGAATGCCTATTTCTGGATGTTTTTTTATATAAGAAAGTATCTTCTGAAGTGAATCTTCTTCTACCGTGGTGTCTGGATTATGGACCAATATGTATTCACCTTTTGCCTTTTTGAATGCGAGGTTGTTTCCAGCGCCGAAGCCCAGATTCTTCTTGGATTTTATTAAGGTTATTCTCTTTTCTTTGGCCGCTTTACTCAAAAAACTCACACTCTCATCATTCGGATCCGAGGCATTGTCGACAAAAATCACTTCAAATGGAAAATTAGTCTTGGAGCTCTCCAGTGCTTCCAATGCAAGGCGTGGGAAATACTTGTGATTGTAATTCACAATCACTACAGAGAGTATCGGATTTTTAGTCTTTTTTGGCATAAGAGTATTTATTTGCCTTTTGACTTATTTTTTCGCCTTAAATTCTGGAGGGATTGTATCACAAAAACTCCCATATGGAAGATTGGAATTGTGGGAGGCATTTCTAATGTCTTTCATCCCTAGGAGGCACTTCAAATTCTTCCAGATCTTCTAATGCTTGACCTATGGCATCCCTAATAAACCTCTGCTCTTCAGTCATCTCTACTCTTGACATTCCTGGGACAGACGTACGCTCCGACCTTGATGACATGCTCATAGATGGTCCCGTTGGAGTTGGCTCTGCTGGAATCTCTTCGAGCCCTGATACAGTCGGAACTCTGTTTATTGGTGCAAGTGATAAAACTGGGTCTGGCTGACGTCTTGCATCTGCCACCTTTGGCATTTGTGGGGCCGAAGCTCCCAAAACCCTCTCTGCCGCTAAACGCCTTTCCCTTACCCTAGCCCCAAGAGAAGGTGGCATTGCATGAACAAGATCCATACCGGTCAATCTTGGGAGTTCCATACCTGGCTGCGCTTGATCTTCTGCCACTTCCGTCATCTCTCTAAAAGAATATGGCCCACTCCCTCCAAGTCCTACAGGTTCTACTACTGGACTTCCATCTGGTTTTACCCATCCTGGCCTTTGGCCTTTGGGCAACGGGTCTACTTCAGGTGTGCTTGGATCACCACTCATAATAAAAGTTTTTAAATACAACGAATGTATTATAGGGGTTTGGGCGTATCTGTCAATTGTAAAATTAGTTTTTATTGACGACGCTCAAGATGAGTCGTAGACTCCGGCTGTGATACTATTAATTAACCAATTATAATATGTCTTTGAAACTTAAAAAAGGTTCATTTAAGGAGGTTATTCGGACACTTTATCTTTATGCTGTTTGTGGAATTACGATGATCATGATTATTGTTGCAGGAGTAAATACTGTGAAACTTGGACTAGACACTTATGTTTTCAAAATTGATATGCCGCGATATTATGACATGGCATGTGATGATGTCCGATATGTGGGTGGTGAAGAGATTCTTCGAACTGATAAGGAAATTACAAAATGTGAAGAAAGGGCGGAGAAAAATGCAGGAGAAAAACTTACAAATGAACGAAAAAGAGATCTCAGCAATGCCATTGCGATGCTGCTGATTGCCATTCCTTTTTACCTATATCACTGGAGCGTTGTGAAACATGAGCATGGTGAAAAAAAGGGTAAGAAAAAGAGGAAGTAGAGTGTGACGATAACTTGGTGGAAGATGTGACATTTAGTCTCGAAGAAGGCTTGAAACATCTGTCTTATTTTTCTTTCTTTTGAGAGTTGTTTCGCCGTAAACGAATTCGTCATCTGCGATGTCTTCTGTGATTGTGAGGCCGCTGCCGATCATTGAGTTACTGCCGATCGATAGTCCGGGCATTATGGAGGTTTGTACGCCGACTCGAATGTGGTCGCCGGTGATCAATCCAAGCTTGTTAGTGCCTGATGGAGCTCCCTGCCACTTGATATCCGCTTCGTCGAGTCGGAGGTTTGCTGTGAGTGCTCCCGCTCCGAATGACACATTAGAACCGATTACGGAATCACCGATATAATTTGAATGAGTCCAAACATTATCGCCCAAATGAGAGCGGGCAATCTCTGTAGTAAATCCAACTACGCATCCCTGCCCTGCAAATGAGTCCCGAAAAAGCGCATTGTTTCCAACGACGCACCCCTCTTCCAAATAAGCGGGCCCCTGAACAACTGCATTCTCGAAAATCCTCACTCCTTCTTCTACGATCACCTCTCCTTTTATAACCGCCCTATCTGAAATCTCCGCAGACTTATGAATTATCGCTTCACCCACACAGTCATAATCAGGATTCCCTTCTAATTCCTCACTTCTTTTTTTCAAAAAATATTTATCCAAATCAAATACATGCCACGGAAATTTCAAAGGCTGCCAAAACCCTTCATATGGGACCATCTCATACCCCTCCCCTCCATTTATCAAATTATCCAGCGCCACCTCGTACCTATCATCTTTTTCGCTTTTTACATTTTTCAAAGCTTCAAACAAAACTTCATAATTGTTGTGAAGATGCACAACTATATTCACATAATCACTTGGCTCCTTACCTTCTCCTGGCTTTTCTACAATCCCTTCGATCTTATCTCCATGTCCTAATTTCAGATACCCACCCGGAAAATATTCATCAACTTTGTAGCCAAGAAGTGCCCCAGTCCCTTTGTCCTTCGAGCTTAAAATTGATGCATAAGCCGCTTCGTCCACCACATCATTTGAAGAAACTATCAAAGCTGGCCCATCATCAAAAAACTCCTTACAAGCCATAACTCCACCTGCCATACCTTCATCCAATTTCTTTTGTTCAGTTACATCTATCGTAAGCTCATCACCCCAAACAGTTTTAAACTCCTCAGCAAATTCCTGAATATGCTCCAAATTATACTTATTTCCCACAATCACTATTTCATTGATACCCGCACTCACAAGTGAATTCACTTGCCATTCAATCAAATATTTTCCACAAAATGAAATGAAATTTTTATCCAAAATCGGTTTAACACGCTTTGAACGACCTGCGGCAAGTAAGATTGCTTTCATAATTTTATAATTAATTTAAAAATTACTGTTTTGCCCTTATAAAGCGGCCGCACTCTATCACAAAAAAAGTTCAAAAAAAAGCTTGCATTTCTTCCCAAAAGGAATAGAATCGGGGCGTCCTGATTCGTCAGGACACATGGTGGTAGGGGCCGGTGTTCGAGTTTATACGAGGACATCGGCTTTTTTGTTGTGCCAAAATACACAATTCCTACAATCCATTTACAAATTCACTCAAAAAGCTATAATTTACCTCCTGTAAACAATTATTATGCTGGATGTTTCACCAGAAATTCGAGATGAGTTATGGCGACGAGACCATTCTGAACGCAATCTAGACCTGCTTTTTCACACCAGGGCATGTTTACCTGATGACCTCATCACCGAAGAACTTGGATATGACGGCTCTCTGGAGAATCTATTTGCTGAAATCAGAGCCAAATGGCAAGAATTTGTCACTAAATGCCCAGTAAATCAGATTGATTTTCATGGGCAGGATCGAGAACCATATTCTGAGCTTTACAGAGCCTTTTTACTAGGTCATGGATTGTTATTTTCTAATCTAGGGGGCATCCGTATCCCACCTAATATCAACTTCTCTTTGGATGCTATATTTGGACAATTTTCCACAATACAAGAAGTTATAGATTTCGCGACCATGGACCCACTTCCCGATGGCTGGATAACCAGTGTATGGCATGATAGAGCTAGAACTACTGAGCTCATTGGTCCGCCAGAGATGACCCGAGTACTCTTGGACCTTGATGACACTCTATTTTTCAAGCCAGATGGACCTGGCTATGTACTCCGACCCAATACCTTAGAATGGATACGCTCCTTAAAAGCACTCGGCGCAAAGGTAGGATTTTATACCGATTCTTCCAGAACCCTTGTCCATAATAAATTCAACTGCATTACCAATCCAGATTCTGGAGATAACTACACTCTGCGTACCTGGGATAAAGATGGGAGACCGATTGTTTTAGGCCTTGATGAAGCTGCCGAAGAGCTCGCTGAAATCGCCGCTGCAGTTGATTTTGCAGTTACGAGATATGCCTATCAAACTTTCCACCCTCTTCGGGCAATTAGTGCAGATACAGAAGTATTATCCGATCTAATGGGAGACAGACGACCTCTTCCAGCACACATTCAAAGTGGACAACATTATGCAATTAATCATGCCAAAATATTACCAGGCTATGGTCTGCGCAATATATTGTTAGACAATCTCAATCGTACAATTGCCTACGTATTGAAAGCCTATGATTTCTCTGCATACGGAAGTAGCACGGTCGTACAATCACCTACTGAAAACACATTCCCAACACACATTGAGGCTGCCAGAAAAGCACGACAAAAACAATTTGGATCAACAGCCCGTGCCCCTTGGACCAATACAGAATTAGATTATTTGGCCCCTTTATTACTGCAGAACAATAAATTCATGTTAGATGCAGTTCGTACGGTTATGGCGATGCCAGAAGAAAGGCTACAACAGAGAAATATTGGTATGCCTGAATGCATAACCCCTGCTAGAACTAGGGCCAGATTAACTAGATAGAATCTTCTTTAGAGCTTCCAAAAGTTCCTCATTCTGCTCCGGAGTTCCGACTGTAATTCGGACACAGTGGGCGAGTTTATTATCTTTGCCAGCTAGGGTGTCACCAGCGCCGAAGTATCGTAAGATGATACGATGTTCTTCTACTAAACGGCCGAAGATTTCTTGTGAGTTTTCTGGGAATCTAACTAGGATGAAATTGGCTTGGCTTGGGTAGACCTGCAAAATTGATTCCCCGAGTTGACCCGAGTCAGAAAGTTTAATCATGGAAAGCTTGCGCATCAAATCAGCTCTATATTCTTTTATCAAATCACATCGTCTTTGCATTTCTTCATGTTTCTCTAGAGCTTTCACAGCTAGTGCTTCAGCTACGGAATTTACATGATATGGAATGCGTACTTTTATGAGGGCATTTATCAAATTTTTATTCCCAAAAACTGCTCCAATCCGGGCACCGGCGAGGCTCCATGTTTTTGAAAAAGAGTACATGATAAGTAGATTTTCGTATTTTGACACTCTTTGCATGAAGTTTTTTATTTCTTCTGAATCCAGAAAACCAAAATATGCCAAATCCAGCACAAAAAGCCCCTCTGGCATCTGCTCTATCATCCATTCGATATCTTCTACACTCTGAATTTGCCCTGATGGATTATTCGGAACATCT
>JABINC010000016.1 GCA_018697675.1 Candidatus Peregrinibacteria bacterium | reverse complement strand
TATCCCTTGGTAGGGAAACTTCCAAAAAAGATGTGGATTATGTAATTGAGGTTCTTGAAAAAAGCGTGGAGGGACTCCGGGAAAGTTCACCGATTTATAAATAATTTCCAGGCTACATAAATTCTTGTGCACTCATAACAGTTAGCATGCCTTCTTTTGCATTGAGTTCGAACTGACAGGATTCTGACTTGTCACATTCAGTGACGAAGTGCATGAGGCCAATCTCTTCGTCTGAAACTACGTATCGTGTGATTTTGTCGGACACATAACCTGCTTCCACATGGGCTTTTACAACATCCATTCCATCCGAAACCATGGAGATCCGCGCAGCTATCTTCTCAACAAGCTTTGGGAAATCTTTTTCTGTCATCAGATCATCGTACATAAGTGGCTCCGGAAATTCGAAATTACCACCTTTCACAATGATCACGTCGTACTCCGGACCTGGCACGTACTGCGCATCATCATCCGCTCCGACCTTGAACTCCACATAAGTTTTACGAGATGGGATAAACGCAATTCCTAAATCATGTTCGCTGAGGATCTGCTCTGCTCCATCGGCCTCGAAAAGAGTCATATTGTGAGCAAAGTTGTCGGTCAATTCATCTGGATCTGGGGCTATATCCATCTGTAAATCCTGCATTTCCGCAATTGCTTCTGCGCTAGTCGCATCGCCAAAAAATCTTTCTGGAAACTTGATCATCATATATCCACCACCAATTGCGATAAACAAAATAACTGTTATAGCGAAGGCGAAAATTGGTTGGCTCATGTTACGCATTTTTTCTGAAAATATCTGTTATGTACTTTGGATATATTTTTGGCTTTTATATCACATAATTATACCTGTCAATCGGCTAAAACTCAAGCAAACCCCACCTTTTTATGTACTGAAGAGCCTCTCAGCGGAGACGATAAATGGAACGAAGAAGTTGCTTAAAAAACAATTAATATGTAGTATTTTTCGGCGGGTAGGGTATAATTCCTTACGATATGAATAATTGTGTTCAGGTTGAATAGTTAGATCAATAAATATTTCACTTATGATTGGTTATATAGTCGGTGCCGCGGTGGCACTAATTACATTTTTTCTGGTTAGTTCTTCGAAACTTGAGAAGAGGCTTATGGAGCATGCACAAGCGAATGCTGAGCAGCTTATTAAAGAAAATAAAGAAAAAGCCGCCCGTGGAATCAAAAAACGTAAAGAGCTAGCAGCAGAGGAGAAAAAAACAATGGCTGTGCAAAATAAAAAATTCGAAGAACAGTTAAAAAAATATCAAGAAAGTGTAGGAGAAAAAGAAGAATTAGCTCGAAAAAGAGACTCTCGAATCACACAGGTGAAAGGTACTACAAAAAATCTAGAAAAAGATTTAGAAAAGATCAAAAAAGAAACTGAGAACGGGCAAAAAGATCTTGCCGATGCTGCTGCTACAAAGGCTGGAACTACTATCGATGCTATTTTGAAAGAATTTTTCACTCAATACGAGAATGATTTTGCAACGTGGAAAGAAGAAAAACTGCGCAGCATGGATGAAGAAGATTATAAGGAAGAGGTAATTCCTTTGGCAAAAAATATCTTGAATGACAGCTTGCAGAGATATACCGAGAGGAGTTCTGTCGATACCAAAGAATTCTCATTCACGCTGAAAAGTGATTCTATGAAAGGGCCGCTAGTTGGACCTGGGGGTAAATATATTAATTATTTTGAAGGGAAGGCAGAATGTGCAGTGATCTTTAACTATGAGCCGAATCTTGTGATCGTTTCTTGTCTCAATATGTACAAACGAGCTATTGCAAAAGAAGCGCTTACGATTCTTTCTCGCAAAAAGAAAGTTGATGAAAAAGTTATTGATAAAGTGCTAGAAGAAGCCAAGAAAAAGATTGATTCATTATGTCTTCAATACGGTAAAAAGGCTGCGAAAATGCTTGGATACAAAGATCTACCCAATGAACTTTTGCATTTGATTGGAAGGTTTGAATTCCGAACCAGTTATGGGCAAAATATTTGGTGGCATTCGATGGAAGTTGCTTTCTTTGCGCGGATGCTGGCTGAGTCGGTGAATGCAAATGTGCAACGCACTCTGGACGCCGCTTTTTATCATGATCTCGGTAAGGCAATTGATCATGACCTCGATGAAGCTATTGGGCATGACCATCTTTCAAAAGAATTGATGGAGAAATTCAAAATGGATCCACTCACCATCCATGCCGCATATGCTCACCATGATGCCGTACCGTGTGAAAGACCAGAAGACTTCCTTGTAAAAGCTGCTGATGCTATGTCTTCGGCTCGCCCAGGGGCTCGCCAACAAACCATAGAAAAATACCTAAAACTCGTTGGTGAACTCACGGAACGCGCCCTAAATTGCGAAGGAGTTAAAAAGGCCTACACAGTTAATGCCGGCCGCGAAGTTCGAGTATTTGTGGATGAACGAAATATTGATGACGCTCACACAGCTAAGATCGCTGAACAAATCGCAAAAGATATCGAAGATAACATGGGCTACCCAGGTACCGTCAAAGTTAATGTGATTCGAAAAACCAAGGCCGAAGATATGGCAAAAGAGAAAATTCCAAATCGGAGGTATTAGAGAGCTTTTATTGACTTTTTACCTCTTTTTAGGGGATAATGATTTGGCCTGGTCATATCAAGCTCACCCATCATGAAAAAGAAGAATGACAATTTGAAACGGAATATCTTCTTTGCTGTGACCGCTATAACTACTCTTTATTTTTTATACACCCTAAACAAAAACAAAATGAACAAGGACAATACTTCCGATCTCTCCCCTGATGATAAGAAAAAAAAGAAAAATGGGACCATGGATAAGGTTGTGTTTGGACTACTTGTAGGAGGTGCTATTGGCTCTGTGCTTGGACTTACAATGGCTCCAGACAAAGGTAAGAAAGTTCGCAATAAGATCAAGACAAAAGGAGGTAATGCCATAGAGAAGGGTAAAGAATTTTTAGATGAAAATGAAGATGCAGTGTCTCTTGTAGCAAGCAAATCAAAAGGTGTCTTCTCATTTTTTACAGACAGAATTTTTAGCAAAAATAAGAATTCTGGTAAATCTAGTATTTTGGATTGGTTAGAAGATATGGAAGAAATTCCAAGTGAAGTAGAAGAAGTAGCACAATAATCCCTAGCAACCGATGATGCGTTTTCTCAAGACAATTTTTCTGACTCTCTTTTTTGCAACCCTGATGATGGGCACTGTTTTTGCTGCGGAAGAAGGAGTAGTGGATGAGGGCATGGTAGATGCTTTTGATATGGAATCCATGTATGGACCTCTTAAGTTTGTTGATATGCCTATTGAATTTATTCTCGGAGAAAAGGCTTTCGAACTTACATTCGGGGATTTTTTGAATGAAAAAGAGAAAATGGATGAATATAAAATATATGAACTTGCACCTTTTATAGATAGGCAAGCTAAAGATGCAAAAGTGATTTTGAATGATTTTGGAAATTTAGAAATCGCGCCTGAAAAACCCGGGCTCAGAGTGAACTTGGGCGATCTAAAAAAACGACTAAAAAAAGTGGAAAAAGATTTTGATTTTTCGAGAATTGAGCTTGAGTATTCTTTTGTCCCACCGCATGTATATGTGACTGATCTCGAGCCTGTACTCCCTCGGCTCGAGGAAATGGTAAATCGCACACTCATGCTTCAGACCCAACCTGATGAGATGCTTCAAACACTTGGAGATGCGACCATACAAAAATATTCTTTTAATTTGCGTGATAATTTCGAATTACTAGAAGTAGAATTCAGGAGTTATCTGAATTTATCTGGGGTCAAAATGCCGGTGAGCCTGATGAAGGAGGATAAAATTGCTCGATTGCTTTTGAAAAAAGATTGGTTGATTAATATAAATGAGCAGGCGATAGATAATTACATTCGAGAGGAGCTGGCCGCGGATCTCGAAATTCCTGCGGAAGATATGAAAATTTTGATGGAGCTCCCCGAGGATCTGAAGATTGATAAGAAGGGGGAGTGGCTGAATAAGGCGAATATTTCTTTTGAAGGGAGCGCTCAAAATGGGATAATGGTTGACCGAAAAGAGCTTGCTGATCGCATTCTTCTAATGCTAAATGGAAATCCTAATTTGGAAGAAAGTGATTCTGTTGTGTTGATTCCACTCAAAGAAGTTAAAGCAGTTATAGATGCTCCGAAGGAGCTGCAAGAACGCGGAATTACTGAATTATTTGCTGTTGGATATTCTAACTTTTGGGGATCTTCTTGGAAACGTATACATAATATCAAAACCGGACTTTCTAAATTTGATGGGCTCATCATTCCAAAAGGCTCTGTATTTTCTTTTAACCAGCATCTGGGAGCTGTGGATGCAGCGACTGGATATTTGGAGGAGTTGGTGATACTGGGCGATGAGACGAAGCCTGAGTACGGAGGCGGGCTCTGCCAAGTGTCGAGCACTTTCTTTCGAGCTGGACTTTTTGGCGGGCTGGATATAGCTGAGCGCAGAGCTCATTCATATGCAGTTTCCTATTATGCTCACCCAGGAGGTCACGGGCTTGATTGCACAGTCTATATTGGCGGCCCTGATTGCAAAATTTTGAACGACACCCCAGGAGACTTATTGATCCAGGCATATGCCGATGGCAATGATGCATATTTCAAATTCTATGGCACAACTGATGGTCGCACTGTTTCTCTAGATGGGCCTTATTATTCAAATCATCGAACTGCCCCACCTGACAAAACCATCTACGACCCATCTCTCCCCGCAGATCATGTAGAAGAAAAAGAACATCCTCACAACGGATTTGATGCGGTTTGGCATCGTACCATCCAAAGACCTGATGGCACGCAGTACACTCAAACATTCAAATCAAGCTACCAAGCACGCCCAAAAGTTTTCATAAGAGGTGGGCAGGACCCTGAGGCAGAAATGGCTAATGAACTCTAGACCCCTTCCCTCAAATATTCTGCTTTGATTGAATTTCCTGAGGCTTCTTCTAGTTTTATCAAATGCTCTCGAAGCTCTGTGTTTTCCGACTCCATTTCGAGGGCTTTGTAATACATGTCTTTAGCTTCCTCTGGCCTTTGTAGGCGCTCATAAACGTATCCAACTTGCATGAAATTATTGGCATATTCGCGGTTCATTTCAAGACCATAAAGATATGCGTCTAAGGCCTCTTCTAGCTTTTCCTGCATGAGTAAAACTTGGCCGAGATTTACAAAGTGCTTTGCATCCAATTTGAGCTCCGCGAGCTCTCTGTACAACTTCTCAGCGGCCTCAAAATCGCCTCGTTTGATGTGTACAATCCCCATCTGATGCCGAATGTGCGGATCATTATTCGTAACTTTCAAAAGCTCTTTTACACAGTCTTCTGCCTCATCTGTTTCATCATGATCAAAATGATATTCAACCTTGCGAAGCAAAATCCTCACATGTGGATGATCTTGGTGGAGCACCTTCTCCTTTTCCTCTTCTCCTAACACCTCCTCCCCCCCTTCTCGAACTCTTTTTCTTTCCTCTGCCTGCAAATCCTTGTACATGTTGTGACTTTTCACAAAAAGTTTTTTCCTGTGATTGTAAATCAAAAGCAGCAAAACAACACAAATTCCAATTACGATGGGCTGTATTATCATTTAAGTAGTTTCTAAAAATAAATTCTCAAGCAGCAATTTGGTATTCACGTTGTGTGCCAAATCCCGCTTCGCTGATTCTATACGTTCTAATAGTGATAGTAAATGGCTTGCAGAGAAATCTGACAAAAGCTCTGGCAACTCTCCGAGATGACTCGAATATCCTGTCTTCGCAAGAAGCATAGATCGGATCAGATGAGTTAACATTTCAAGCATTTTCTTGGACTTAATTTTGTCCTCTGAGACCTGTTTTACAAATGCGAATTTCGCGCTAATAGACCCCCCTTCCAACAAATTCACCAACATGTCATATAGATCTTTGATCTCATTGAGATCGTCTTGGCTTTTGATCAATCGGAAGAACTTACCAATCGATCCAAATGCGAACATTTTGGCGCGCCGCTCAGTTTGTTCGTCCACCGGGATCCCGCGCTCTTCGAGATAAGCTTCTAGTTCTTCATTTGAGACATGTGCAAATTTCAGCAATCTAGAACGTGACTTTATCGTATCCAGTACATTTGTAATATCATTTGTCGTCAGCAAAAATATCGTCCTTTCCCCCGGTTCTTCCAAGGTCTTCAGAAGACAATTTGCCGCTGGCAAAGTCAGTCGCTCAATATCCTCTATCATCACAATTTTGTAATTTGCCTGACTGGTCGTGGACAGTTTCGCAATTATTTTTTGCACCTGTTCTATTTTTACACTTGTCCCATCTTCTTTTAGCGCAAATGTATCATAATGGCAGTCATTGTTGATTTGCAGGCAGGTTGGACACTTGCCGCAAAGCCCTTCATTACACTGCAAGATGTTTGCAAAGGTTTTCGCCAGAGTAAATTTCCCCACCTCAGTTGGCCCATGAAAAAGATAAGCATGCGCAAGGTTCCCCGTATTCATATCATTCTCGAGCTTCGACCTCTGAATCTCATGCCCCGCTAATTGCCAATTATAATTATGCATCTATTTCTGTTTATTAGGACCATATTTTTACGCTTTTTGAACGATTTTTGCAAGTGGATAGCCTAAAACCTCTTTTTGAATAGATTTTTCTTTTTGACAAAAACTTACAAAGTTCTAGAATTGAGAACCAGTAAAAATTGTCATGTCAAAAATACTTGATACATATATGGATGCCCGAAGAGATGAGGGGATTGCAACTGCAAAGGCGCTGAGTGAACGACTCACAGGAGGCGTTGACCCAAAGCTTATTGGGTATTTTGCATTGGCAGAAGAAACTCCGATTCTTTTGACGCCAGATAAGCCCAAGAAGGGAGTTCTCAGAGATGCCAGCCTGCCACAAACCACCAAAGATCTTCAAGATTTGGGCTTAGATTTGGATTTCCCTGAAATAGAACAGGTTGAAATAAACCTCGATATGCTAAGTGAAATTCTGCCTGTATTGCGTATAAAAATCGAACAAGTCATGAAAGATAGTTCCATACATCTTTCCAGAAAAGAATTGAACTTGCTGCTCCAATTAGACATCCCGAATGCCGAGGCAAGATCCATCTTACTCGATTTGTTTTTCACAGAGAATTCTTTACGCAGAGGACCGACAAATATTCTCGATTCTATTGAAGCTCTTAATAAAATTCTTCATGAAGATAATGAGTCTTTCATTCCCAGGGTTGTTAGGGAGGTTGAGACGAGGGATGATGGGGTGCGTGAAATAAAAACGCGTCCTCGTTTTACCGATAATGAAATTCGGTTTATTCAGGCTCGCAGCAAGCATATGGAAAATTATGTTCAATCTAATTTTGCTTTTCTGATGTTCAAACTCGCTCTGTTACCAGAAAATGCTGCTTGGATTATGGAACCTGACAATCACGAAATGCATGTACCTTCTGATATAGCGAAACAATTTGGCCAGCTAGAAGCTATATGTATTGATAATGGGTTTTTCATGTATACCTCATACGTTGAAGAGTCCTTGAGAGCCTTTATGCGAGTGTATCTTGGGGTTTATAACGATAGTGCTTTGAGAGATATACGTGGGATCACAAAATCCAGAAATCCTGGAAAACTTAGGCTTCTCTTGGAAGAAATAGGGATTATTCGGAGGGCAAAATGACATTCACAAAATTATGTGAGGTATATATACTTGCGGAGACAAATTTTTTAACAAATTTTGAAATGAAAAAACTCTTTATCTTATTTTCAATTTTAGGACTTCTTTTTATGTTTAGTGGGTGTACTGACTTTGAATTTGGGGCTGTCTCAGATCTCGATCTTGAAGGAACTGAAGCGGAAATCGAAGCTGGAGGAGATCCTGTACAACTTGATTCAGAAACTTATCAATCATCTAATGAAAAATTTATGCAAACTGCTATGCCGAGTGGTGGCGATATGATCGCTGTGCTCACAACAAATCACGGAGTTATGAAAGCTGTGCTTTTTGAATCACATACTCCAGAAACTGTGAAAAATTTCACTGAACTTGCGAAAGCTGATAAATACGATGGAACTGTTTTCCACCGTGTGATTAAGAATTTCATGATTCAAGGAGGAGATTTCGAAAATAGAAACGGTACCGGCGGCCACTCATACAAAGGCCCTGGAACTATGTTTGAGGACGAATTCCACCCAGATTTGAGTAATATCCGAGGTGCGCTTTCTATGGCAAATCGCGGTCCTAAAACAAATGGAAGTCAATTCTTCATAGTTCATGCCGAAGAGACTTCTTGGCTCGATGGTAAGCATTCTGTATTTGGCCAAGTATTCGAAGGCCTAGAGGTGCTAGAAACCATCGCAAATGCTGAAACGGGCTTCGGAGATAAACCTGTAAAAGACATCGTTTTGGAGGATGTGGAGATTTTGGTTTTTGAGGGCTAATTATAGTCCTTTTGACTATCCATTACTAGATGCATAATGCCTTTCCTTGCGCTTACGATTGCTTTTCTTTCATATTCTGCTGTGCATACTTCTAATGGGTCCCCTCCTTGTAAATCTTTTTCAATGGCTTTTAGCCAACGCCAGACTTCTTCCAAAGTCCTGGTATTTCTGAATGTAGTACTGCCCCTTGTTACATCAAGATCATTCATTTGTCTTACAAAATTATCTAGTGAAACATAGAGATGCCCATTAAATGGCTGTGGATGCAATCTCACATGGGTCCTACTTTGATCTCTTTCTATTATCACCTGTATATTTGCCCCTCCTTCATCCAGACATTCAATTATGATTTTCCTATGGCGTCTACGGACTAGTAGCTGTTCATCAAAAGCTGTTCTAACTTGACAATCTTCACGATTATCAATCAATCCCCAAAGATTGTCAGTCACATAATAAATGTCACTTATTAACTCTTTTCTTTCTACCTGCCTCATATGATCTGAAATTGGATCAGGAGCTTCTGCGTGTGGCACATGTGATGTCATAACTGTCATAACTAGATGGGGTAAATTTATTTCAGGGGGTATTATGGGTCCTTGCGAGGCTTTTGTCAAGGGTTGAGTATTTTTTAGGATCAAAAAAGAGACCCCGGATGGGGCCTCTTATATTATTTTTTTACAATTGACTCATTATCGCATATTTATGCGCTGATTTGGTCAACTACTTTGTCGAAGATCTCTGGTTCGCGGGCTGCGAGTTCTGCGAGCATTTTGCGGTTTAGGCGGATGTCTTTTTTGAAGCACTTGCCCATGAAAACAGAATACTTAGTACCACGAGCACGGAGAGCCGCAGAAATGCGAGCTGTCCATAATTGGCGCATGTTTCTTTTTCTAAGTTTTCGGTCTCTGTATGCATGTAATCCAGCCTTCATCACGGCTTGCTTGGCGCATTTGAAAAGTCTTCCGCGGACACCTCGGTATCCTTTGGCTGCTTTCAAAACTTTCTTATGTCTACGATGTGATGCCACACCTCTTTTTACACGTGTCATTTTAAGGAAAATTAAAATTTATATTATAACTGCAAAAGCTTTTTAACAGCTTTTTGATTTGTGCTGTGCACAGGAACATCTTTGATACTCTTTTGTTTTGCTGATTTGTTTACAAGCAGATGCCTTTTAGCTGCTTTATTGAAGGTAAGCTTGAGATTTTTCCCTTTCCCCTTCACTTTCACACGCTTCTTGGTTCCGCTGTGAGTCTTGATCTTCATGATTTTTGTAAATTATATTTTGATTATTTATTCTGTTGGAGGACTGTCAGGTGTGGGTGTAGCTGAGCTATCTGTCTGAGCTCCTCCTTTTTTTGGGATCAAAATCATAGTGACTTGATACCCTTGGGCCCTTGGCTCTGCATCCACGGTTGCATCATTTGCTAGAAGCTCTGCGAATTCTTTTGTCCTCTCCACTGCATGACTCTTGTACATCATCTGCCGCCCTTTGAGTTGAAGTTGAACTTTCAGAGGGTGTCCTTTTCCCAGGAATTTCCTTGCTGATTTGAGCTTCACCTCAATATCGTGCTGACCGGTATTTAGTCCAATTCTAATTCCTTTTACATCTGCTTTCTTTGCTTTCAATTTTTGTCTACTCTTCTCTTTCTTTTGCTTATATTGATGCTTCCCGTAGTCTATCAGCTTACAAACCGGCGCTTCTGGATGAGTTGCAACTAGGGCAAGATCTAACTCTCTTTCTTTTGCCTTGGCAAGGGCCACCGCAAGCGGGACAATCCCTATTTGCGTTCCATCCTCATCAAGCAGGCGTACTTTGTCTGCTCTTATCGATCCATTGAGTATGAGTTTCTTCTTTACCAAGCTAAAAATTAGATTATATTTTTCGCCTAAAACTGTAGGGCGCAAAAAAGCCCGCTAAATGTAATGAAAGAGGATAGAAAAGTCAAGAAAAACTGCTAACAGACGCGCAAGATCTTTCGTTGCTTTGGAAATTTTTGAAAAATAAGTTATGATCCGGTCCCCTTAAATCAACTTAAGAGTGAAACAAACTATCGAAGTAATGGTCGGAAATATCGGCATCGGAGGAGCAAATCCGGTACGAATCCAGTCTATGACAGACACGGATACTGCTGATTGTGATGCGACTTTTACGCAATGCGTGGAATTGATTGGGGCGGGGGCTGAGTTGGTGCGAGTAACTGTGAATAATGATGCGGCGGCGACAGCGGTTCCGGAGATCCGCCGGGAGCTCGATCAAGCCGGATATGAGGATATTCCTTTGATTGGAGATTTCCATCATAACGGACATATTTTGCTGGAAAAATATCCTGAAATGGCCGCGTCTCTTGCAAAATACCGAGTAAATCCTGGAAATGTCGGAAAGGTCAAAGGAGAAGGAGAAAGTAATTTTGAAAAAATTATAAAAATTGCCATCAAAAATAATGCTGCAGTTCGAATTGGAGTTAACTGGGGATCCTTGGAAGATGGCGTTTCTCCAACTGTGGATGCAATTGTTGAAAGCTCTCTCAAGAGCGCTGAAATGGCAGTGAATTTTGGATTACCGAAAAATAAAATTATCATCAGTGCAAAAGTTTCGGCTGTGCCAGAATTGGTTGAGATTTACGAATCATTAAATGAAAAATGTGATTATCCACTACACCTTGGACTCACTGAAGCTGGTACTGGAATGAAGGGGCTCGTTTCTTCAAGTGCTGCACTTGGAGGTCTTTTGCTTCATGGAATTGGGGATACGATTCGAATTTCCCTGACACCTGCCCCTGGTTCTGCCCGCATAGAAGAAGTCGAAGCTTGCAGGGTATTACTACAATCCTTAGGGCTCCGATTTTTCACACCGCAGGTCACTTCGTGTCCTGGCTGTGGCCGCACAGATGGTGATTTCTACAGAGAATTGGCCGCGAAAATCAATAATTATGTCAAAGAGAATTCAGCTGATTGGGCCAAGAAATATCCAGGCTCAGAAAAATTAAAACTCGCTGTGATGGGATGTATAGTCAACGGCCCTGGAGAATCTGCCCACGCCGATATTGGGATTCATTTACCAGGAAAATTTGAAAAAGCCATCGCAACGGTACATATAGATGGTAAGAAACATGATTTAATTAAAGGAGATAATATTTTTGAGCAATTTATCAAAATTTTAGAAAAATATTTATCTGAAAAATTTTAATATGAAGAGAAAAAGACTGGCGATAATGGGGTCAACTGGATCGATTGGGAGGTGCGTCGTGGATATTGTGCGTAAAAATCCTGAGGATTTTGAAATCACTGGACTTTCTTGTTATGAAAACATAACAGAACTTGCTGGACACATAAAAGAGTTTGGAGTTAAACATGTTTGTGTTTCGACTAAATCAAAGGCGAATGATTTAATATCTCTGCTATCTGTGAAAGAGCCTGTCCGCCTTGATGATTTGAACATCTGCGTTGGCCCAGAAGGACTGCTTGAGCTTTTGTCTGACAATATAGATTTGGCTGTGAATTGTTTGCCCGGGATGTTTGGAGTAGAGGTGACAAAATATGCGCTGAAGCATGGGATAGATGTGGCACTTGCAAACAAAGAGGCGCTTGTTGCAGAAGGATCGGAGATCATGAAACTGGCGGAGGAGAACGATGCGAAAATCTTACCAATTGATTCAGAAATGTGCGCTATTGCGTACTGCCTTCAGGGTCGATCGATTGAAGATGTAAAGAAAGTGGTTTTGACGTGCTACGGCGGCCCATTTCTCGGGAAAAAGCGACGGGAGCTATATGACGTAACACTTGAAGATGCCCTCCGGCACCCGACTTGGCCAAACATGGGACAGAAGATCTCAATAGATTCCGCGACTCTCATGAATAAGGGTTTTGAAGTTATTGAGGCTTCTTATCTTTTTGGACTGCCCCCTGAAAAAATCGAAATTGTAATTCATCCGCAATCACTAGTTCATGGGATTGTATATTTCAAAGATGGGAATGTGCTGATGCATGCAGCTAGCCCCGATATGCGAATCCCGATCAGTCATTGCTTGTACGCTCCTGAAGTTAAGGAAAGCCCTTTTGAAATATTGGATCTCGTAAAAGCAAAGAAGCTCGAATTTTTTGAGCCGGACACCGAGACTTTTACAAATATTCCCGCTGCTTACAATGCCCTTCGCACAGGAACCACAAAACAACTTTTGGAAGATAATGACAGCCGAGTTGAGAAATTCTTAGCCGGTGAGATTCAATTTATTGAACTTTTTCAATAGGTTGGCTAGAAATCATTCTTCCAATGCAGCACACTAATTCTTCCGTAGTTGTTTGTCCTGGCACTAATAAATCTAAAAGTAATACCATCACTTTTTTTTGAGCTCCACCTATTTCTACTGTAATCGCACCATTATCGACCGTTAATGCTTCCCTGGCTTCGTCATTTGTTCTAAACGAGACACATGGAATACTTTGAAAATCAATAAGATCTCCGACAATCCCTCTGAGAACATCATCGTCTTCTACATGCACAACGCACCCACCATCACCATTTATCCCTTGTTTTAGAGCTACAATTAAATCAGGGAGTCTAAATGGTTTTTCTAAAAAAAATGCTTTAGATAAATTTACTCTCATACATTCAAGAACCCTCATGACCTCTACCCCCTCTGACGCCCCTGTCACTAAAACGCCGATTGGCATTTTCATTTCATCTACTTGCCCTCTAGCAGCTTCTGACATATATTTCAGTGGATTTAAGATGTTTTTATGAAAATTTTTGGACTCATATTAGGCGGCGGGAAAAGTGAACGATTTGGTTCCAACAAGCTGAATTGCAAATTAAGCTGTGAAACCGTATCTGAGCGTTCTACTCGAATGCTCTATCAGAGTGAAATTTGTGATTCTCTTTATTATGTCTCAAGGTCGTATAATACCCCTCTTGAGAGCTTTGTCAAGTTTGTTGAAGGAGGAAATACTCGTTTTGAATCTATGTGTAATGGAGTTGAAGAAATTGTAAGAAACCTAAAAGGTAAAGACGAAGATATTTATGTTTTGATTCACAATGCAGCGAATCCTGGAGTGACTTCACGTGAGATTCAGGAATGCTTGGAGATGGCGAAAGTGCACGGAGCTGCAGCGGTCGCAAGTGAGATTCGAGACACTATTCGTATTAGAGAAAAATGCCCTGATTTTACTCCCGGGAGTAAAAAACGTACAAAATCTTGTACAAAATGTGTGCCCGGGCACACATTTGAGACTTTGGACCGCACAGCTTTATATGCAATGCAAACTCCACAGTGTCTTCGACTAGATCTACTTCTGAAAGGGATTGAAATTGCTAAAAGCAAGGATTTTGAACCTACGGATGATGTGGAACTGATTGGGCTTATTAATTCCCAGCCGGGAGAGACGGAACATTATGTCCTGATCCCTGCATCAGAAACTAATTTCAAAATTACTGTTCCTGAAGATCTTAAAAAAATGAGAGCTGTTTTGAATCTGAATTCTTTAGTTGGAATTGGACAAGATTCTCATGAACACCCGACGGAAGGAGGGCAAGAACGTCTTGTTCTTGGGGGGCTTAAGCTCAAAAACTTTTCAAAACTCAAGGCCAATTCAGATGGGGATGTGATTCTCCATGCTCTTTTTAATGCGATTTCTAGTGCACTCAGCGGAGGAAGTCTCGGAGGCACTGCCGATAAAATGTGTAGGAATGGAATGACAGATAGCAAGGAATATTTGAACGTAATTTTAGAAAAAATGGGAGTTGCAGGCTATGAAATTGGCAATTTAAGTGTGACTTTGATCTGTGAAAAACCAAAGATTGATCCTTTGACAGAAAATTTGAAAAAAAGTTTGTCTGAGATTTTGAAAATTGATACTAATAAAATTGGGATCACTGCAACCACCGGAGAAGGGACCGAAAATTTCGGGAAAGGCATTATGTGCACCTGTTTTGTAACACTCGTATAAATGACGATCTTCATCAAATCACCGGCAAAAGTAAATCTTTATCTGGATGTAATTGGCAAAGATCCGACAGAAGATTATCACTTGGTTTCGACTATTCTTGCGAGGGTCGAATGTCTTTCTGATGAGATAACAATTGAGCCGCTTGAAGGGCATTTTAAAGTTATTGTAGAAGTAGATCCTGAGTCCAAATATGAGGTGCCTGAAGGAGAAGACAATATATGTTTTCGTATAGCAGACATGCTCAAAAAAGAAGCCGTGAGGTCAAGTATCAGAGATGATTTTGAGAAGAAATTAACTCCTGTAAAAATCGTTATTAAAAAAAATATCCCTGTTGGCGCAGGACTGGGCGGAGGGTCCAGCAACGCGGCTGCCACCTTGAAAGCTCTGAATAAACTCTGGAGGCTTAATTTTCCTCTAGAGAAATTGAAAAGTATTGCCGCAAAAATCAGTATGGATTCTGTGTTTTTTCTAGAAGGATACAACTATGCATACGCTACACATTTTGGAGAAATTCTTGAACCACTTGAAAGTGAGTTAAAATTAAATTTTGAGATAATTGAGACTGGAGTTGAGGTCTTAACTAAATGGGCATACGAAAATATAGACCTTGAAAAATGCCGTCAAAATAAAGACAAGGCTCGAAGTATGGTTGGCGCCCTGATTGATGGAGATCGAGAGAAAGTTTTGGAAAATTTACACAATGATTTTGAGTACTTGGTGTTTGAAGAATTTCCAGAATTGAAAGACGCGGCTGAGAGAGATTGCGAAAAAAATGACTCTAAAGGAAAGATACTCTTATGTGGAAGTGGCGGCTGTCTTGTGAGAATTTCTTGACAGAAACGTGATCTTCCGCTTAAATTACACCTGATATATTTTAAATAATTTTATTATGACTGGAGAAGTTGCAGTAAATTTACGACCGTTAGATGGAGAATTAGATAGAAAATCAGATGGCGGTATCCCTGAAGCTATACAAGTTTTACATGAAGCTATCGGGCGACCTGATCTTAAAGAAGTTGGGGCAGAGAAAGGGCCAAGCAGAGATCCTGATGACGTACTGAAAAATGCTAAAGTATACAGAATAGAGGTCGGCGGAGTAACTGGCTCTGTTAGAGATATGCCAATCCCTGGACTTGATTGTTAATAAATCTGGCGGCCTTCCATGGCTTTTGTGAGCGTGACGTAGTCGGCATATTCGAGTTCGCCGCCAATTGGGATTCCGCGGGCGATGCGAGTAATTTTTAATTTGGATTCTGGAAAATTGAAATTCATGAATTGGCGTTGGATGTAGAGAGCTGTGGCCTCACCTTCTACACTTGGGTTTGTAGCGAGTACGAGCTCCAAAGAAGCTGAATCATCTGAAAGTTTTTGTTTGATTCTGTCGATTAATTCATTGATTTTTAGATCATTTGGGCCGATGCCATCCATTGGCGAAAGTGCCCCATGGAGCACGTGATATGTACCTTTGAACTGATGTGTATTTTCGATACTGACAACATCAAGAGCCTCGCTAACTACACATATTAGAGAGTGGTCGCGCAGTGGGTCTGCGCAGATTCCGCAGAGCTCCCCGTCTGATAAGTTGAAACAAGCACTGCAATAATGGACCCCTTCTGTGAGACCTATCAAGGCTTCGCCGAGATCCCGATGGAGTTTTTTGTTGTCCCGAAGTAGAAACATCGCCAGTCTCTGAGCGGTTTTTGAGCCAATCCCAGGAAGTCGCGAAAGTTCGTCTATTGCTTTTTGTATTGATTTTGGAAGCACTTTTAAAAGTTTTTCATTTTATTTTTCGCCACAGTTCAATTACATTGTGTGCGCCTCATTACTTTACACGGCAAACATGAAAGTTTCAAAAGAATTTGACTTCGAAGCGGCGCATTTTTTACCTCACTATCATGGGAAATGCGAACGCCTGCATGGCCACAGCTACAAGCTCATCGTGACAGTTGAAGGAGACATTGAGCCAGAAAGTGGCATGGTGATAGATTTTGTTATTCTTAAAAAAATTGTCAAAGAACGGATCATAGAAAAATTGGATCATTATCTGCTGAATGATCTCATGGAAAATCCAACTGCTGAGAACACAATTGTCTGGATGTGGGAACAATTAAGCCCATTATCAGAAATCTTGAAACAGGAAAATACTTCGGATGACTTGCCAGAAGAAGCTGAAAAAATAATGGCTGACAAAGAAAAACCTCACAAGAAAAATGTCCCAACCGATGTTAAGTTGGCAGAATTAAAACTTTGGGAAACGGCGAAAAGCTGGGTAACTTATGATGGAAAGTGATTACAATTCTAATCTTGCTGGATTGAAATTAACGACCGATCAATCTCAGGAATTCTCCACGTGTCAGATCGTTCTTTTTGAATAATCCAATTAAACTGGAGGTTATGACTTCTGAGTTCTGTTTTTCGACACCTCGCGCCATCATACAGAGGTGCCGCGCCTCAACCACCACCCCAACCCCTTTTGGCTGCAAAAGCTCGTCTAAGGCCTTGGCAATTTGGCTTGTTAAGCGTTCTTGATTTTGAAGCCGGCGTGCGAAAATCTCGACTATTCGTGGCATTTTTGAAAGCCCGATAATTTTGCCATTTGGGATGTATCCGATATGCACTTTGCCGTAAAAGGGCAGCATGTGATGCTCGCAGAAACTGTAAAATTCAATATCTTTTGCAATGATCATTTCATCATAATTTTCACCATCAAAAACTGTCAGCACCTCTGCGGGGTCTTTTTCATAACCTGAAAAAAGCTCTTTGTAGCTTTCGATAACTCTACGCGGAGTATCTTTTAGCCCCTCACGATTTGGGTCATCTCCGATTGCTTTTATAATGTCTTGAATGTGACTTTCTGGGATCATGCTTGTGATGTTATGTTCGACACATTTTTAAGAAGAATTCGTGAAACATTGTATCATCCGTCAATTCGGGATGAAAGCTCGTTACGAGCATATTTTTTTGAAGCAAAGCAACTGAATTTTCGCCATCTTTGGCAAGAATTTTCACTTCGGCATCCGATCCTTTTATATCATCTGGGTCTTTTACATTGAATGGCTGCAACTTTGGAGCACGTATAAAAACTGCTTCCATTTCGCACTTGGCATCATCATTCCCATCATCGAAATCACATTCAATTTTTTTGATAAAACTATCGATCTGAGTGCCATATGCATTGCGATCCGACTCTATGTCCATAACGGCGAGAATGTCCGGCTTATTGTGTTTTGATTCGAATGAATTTGAGGTCTTTTTCGATAGTAAAATTGCTCCAGCACAAGTGCCCCAGACGGAAAGAAGTGTTTTTTGATTTTGGAGATTTCCTTGAATAGCATCTTTTAAAAGCTCGAAAAGGCCATAACGCTTGAGGAGCTTTGCTTGAGCTGTGCTTTCACCACCTGGGAGGATTATTCCTTGAATTAAGAGCTCTTGTTTTTCGTTAATTAAATCTTCCGGACGGCGTACTTCTACTACTTCAACGTCTAGACTGGGAAATTGATTTTCCTTCAAGTTTTTGGCTGCTCTTTTAAGGGCTTCTACATGCTCCGTAACTGAACCTTGAATTGCTAGCACTCCTATTTCCACAGACTAAGTGATTATAAAAATTTGATGTCATACATTGTCATACGATGTCATACAATAGCTGTCATTTGTATGCGATTGTAAGCGTTTGTATGCTTTTGTATTACATCGATTATTTGCTACCAACCCCTCTCCGCTAATTTGACATCTAACTCTTCGATAGCTTTGGACTCCATAGCTTTTGGGAGGCCCGTCGAGGCCTTAGTGACTTCTTCTGGCGCGTCAAAATTCATAGTTGCATCCACAATAGCGCGGGCCATTGCCGCTGGATTTTCTGATTTAAAAATTCCCGAACCAACGAACACTCCATCGCAACCTAGTTGCATCATGAGCGCCGCATCTGCAGGAGTTGCGATGCCTCCGGCAGCGAAATTTACGACAGTGAGTCGCCCAAGGTCACGAACTTCTTTTACGATTTCAATTGGAACTCTCATTTCTTTTGCTAATTCTGTGAGAGAAGGACCATCATTTGACGTTTCTGGCATATCTTTCAATGAAACTATTTCCTCTTGGATCTGTCGCCAATGACGAACAGCTTCGATAATATTTCCTGTACCGGCCTCCCCTTTTGTACGGATCATGCATGCTCCCTCTGAAATCCGGCGGAGCGCCTCACCGAGGTTAGTTGCACCACATACAAATGGAACTTTGAACTGAGATTTATCTACGTGGTTCCATGGGTCCGCTGGAGTCAAAACTTCGCTTTCATCTATATAATCTACACCGAGTGATTCGAGAATTTGCGCTTCCACAAAATGTCCAATCCGAACTTTCGCCATAACTGGAATAGACACAGCCGCCTGTATCTCTTGAATCATCTTTGGGTCACTCATTCGTGCCACCCCACCATCCTTACGGATATCTGACGGAACCCTTTCTAAAGCCATTACCGCTACAGCACCCGCCTCTTCGGCAATCTTTGCCTCATCGGCTGTTGTGACATCCATTATCACCCCTCCCTTCAACATCTGGGCAAGTCCTTTGTTAAGTTTTTGTTGATCCATTTTCTATAAAAATTAGTGTTTTTTAGTGAGATCGCATCCTACCAATTAGGCGGGCAGATTGTAAAGAAGAGAGCGTAAAAAAGCTAGAGAAATTGTTTTCACAACTTCAAAAAAGAGGGCCAAATTTAGCATCTAGCCCTCTCTTTAAAATGTTTAGTATCTATAAATTACATTCATCAGAACCAACCCCTCCAATAAATCCAATCTCGAATGAATCTATATCGATCGTTGAGTTAACTCCCAAGTCAGCATTTACTTGACTTCCATTTGCTCCTACAAAATGCCCTAAATGATCACCATTCAACCCTGTTAAGGCTACTGTTCTTACCTGTGTACCATTTGCCACGGAACTTCCCGTATTGTACCTATAATGCCCCTCTAGGGTCAGATATAAAGCTTGAGATGGGCTAACTTCGAATAAACTACCTCCCATATCCTGACCTGTTGTCGCACTATATCTACTAATACCAATAGGGTCAGTATTATTATCATAATTATAAGTATATATAGGTGCTAAAAATACATCATCTGCACCCGGAGTTGTTCCAACTTTTACATCAAAAGTACTACTAAGATATCTTCTATTGGATATATCAAATTCAAGTCCTTTAAATGCAAAAGGCAATAAATCCGCATCAATAATCCACTGTCCAAGCGCATAGGTATCTGACGTTTGACAACTATAACCTAGGGCAACATCATGAACTTCTCCTGGGTTTTCAGTGATTATATTTGTATAACGTTGGATTGTTAAATCTGGACTCATACCAGCTGCCGAACCCGCACTTTGCATACCGTTTCCAGAAGTGCTAGAAGAGCCTTTTGAAGCACCTTTATCGATAACCTTTCCAAAAGGATTTTCCTTTACTCTATCAGTTGGCACAACATTCCTTGGGACGGGCGTAGTGTGTTTTGGAGTAGTGAATTTTGGCGTAGCTGGAAGATCTGGAGTTGGATTTGCATCCAGTGGGGATGCCTTGGGCGCACGTGTGAACACTTTTGGAGCTTTTATTGAATTTTTGGTTTTCATTACTCTCTCTTTCATAATTTTTGGAGAAAGCTTCTTGATTGCTCGTCCTTCTGTATCCTCAGAAGAAAGCGCTCCGAATGCTATTACTCCTGAGAGCAATGACACAATGAGCAATGCAACCATTAATTTTACATTTTTTTTCATTTTAATTTTGGTTTTAAAGTGAATAATTTTTGACCTTTTTAGATCCTGTAATTATACCATAAATTATGGTGACTGGCAACGCTTGCTCGCCTAAAAATCGAACAAATGAAATGGGCTGATGAATTATTCTTAAAACCTAAAAAGTGGATGCTTTCTATCTTTTGGATAATAAAGATTGTAAAAAAGCCCCTTGCAAACTGGATTTGGATGATAACTAGGCCGGGTCTCCATTTCAATATCTAGGTTTACATCTTTGAAATGAATGTTCCCTTTTTTTCTACTAAGTGCTGCCCCTGTTTTTCTAAACTTACCGAGTGTGGTGTCACTAATTCTAGGATGATCATAAGAAAGAATTCTCACATGAGCTTCTGTATGAGGCGTTGCCAACACACCCTTTGCCTGGAGAGTCAGATAATATTTCGTATTTTGTTTGAGTGCTGCATTTACTTTCATGGCTACCTGTTTTGAAGTCCTAGCCAAATAATCAGCTTCTTTGACCGGCTTATCTACGGTGTAATCTGGTGTTTTTGTAACAATAATTTTATATGCGGTCGCAAATTGAGATGGGCTGCCTGCAGGACCTCTGAAGATTTCGAGAGGTACTTTGGAAAGTTTCAAATCATCATTATATGGAGTGATTGTCCATTGACCAACTGTTACCCAATCGTTTATTGGGCACTGATCTGTGACATATATTTTTTCATTACCTTCTTGCTCAGTGTTAAAAACCGCATATGGAGGTTCTGGTTCCGCCTCTGCTACTTCGTATTCAAACTTAATACTAGATAGTGAAATATTTGTATCGTGAGCCAATGTTTCTGGCCCTGGGATACTTAAATTCATATCAATGAGCCTTGGATCTGTGTCTTGATGTTTTGAATCTTGATTTAATTTTCCCTGAATATCTCCAGAATTCATATTTGCAAAAAGTAATGTCCCGCAGAGCGTTGACATAAGAATGAGTACCATTACTTTTATATTACCTCTCAAATTCATTTTTGCTTTTTATTTTTTTTAATTGGAAAATTATAGCACAAAAATGGATAGAATTCAATTGTTAGAACGTGAAATAATTACAAATTTGATTTTTCTTTTTTATATGGGTAAGATTACTCTCCTATAAACTTAAATTTATTAATATGAGACAAAGTTTAGAAGATTTCTCAAATTTTGGAGATAGGACTGCGATCACTCCGGCCGAGCTGGAACATCTAAACCAGCTTACTGGTGATATGAAATTTGTTAGAGAGTTATTGGCTGATGTTAGCGCTGTACCTGGCGAAGGAATGGAACAAACGCTAGAGGGAGCTCAAGAATTTGTTGGCGAGCTTAGGATTGGGATGCCAGTCATAGTAAATGACGAACCAGCTATTGTTTTAGGTGGTCATGTTGGAAATAGCACAGCTAGTATGGGTGTCAAATTTGCTGACGGCAGAAGGGTGAAAATGTATACCCCTGAGAAGCATGAGATCTCATTGGCTGCTTAAAATTTGATAGATCAACCCGAGAGTATTTGTATTAAAATTATCTACTTTTTTCTATTTTGAAAAGTTGACCGAAAATATACCTAAAACACTATATAATATATATGTGATCTGGTATAAAAAGATTTATTTTAGAAAACGAATAAAATTACATTAATATCGTTGCCCTATTGCAAAAGAAAGTGAGGTTTACATATAGCGAAGAATGTTCTAGAGGGCGTACAACGTCTTGTTGGTGAATAATTAATACTCACTCCAAGACTTGATTTTTAAGTCGGTAAGGGAGTATTTTTCGATGCTTTCGATGAGGAGTTCGGCGACTTGGAGGTTTGTGATAAGTGGGATGTTTAGGTCGATAGCGGTCCTTCTGATTTTGTAACCATCTGTAATTTCTTCTTTGGAATAGTTTTTTGGAATGTTGATAACTAGGTCTACTTGTTTGCTTTGGAGTACATCGAGCATTGTCGGACTTAGGTTTTCACCTCTGTATTGAGCCTTTTCTGAGTTTGAAATTTTGTAGACTTTTTTGGCTTCTACATCGTTTTCAAGCAAGAATTCTGTAGTACCTTCTGTTGCGTAAATATGGTAATTTAAGTCGATAAGTTTTTTGGCATAATCCAAAAACGAGGCTTTGTCCTCTATGCGGCCAATCGAGAGAAGGCCGCTCTTTTTTCTAGAAGGCGAATCTCCTGGGAGGCGGAGACCGACTGAGATCATGGCCTTGAGAAAGGCTTCATATTTGTCGTCGCCGAAGCATGCTACTTCGCCAGTTGAAGCCATTTCTACGCCGAGAACTGGATCAG
>JABINC010000017.1 GCA_018697675.1 Candidatus Peregrinibacteria bacterium | reverse complement strand
GTGGCGACGAAAGAGAATGAGGAAGAGTTGGTGCATTATGTGAGAAAATTATCAAAAAGTGCTCTTGAAACTTGGGTTAGAGATGGGAAATATGCAGAATTAAATCAAAAAAACTGTAATGACCGAGATGATCGGGAGAAGCTTGACCTATTTGGCGATAGTATCAGTGGATCGGAATCTGTGCCCGGGCACAAATTGGAAATGGGGAATGAAGGTGGGATATGTAAAGAGGGCAGTGATGAAGGGGGAGGGGATCTGATTTTGAAATTGGGATTGTCATCAGAAGTGATTGCTAAATTGAAAGAGTTAAAAGAAAAAGGCATTGATGTAAACGAAATGCTAGTGGGAATGCTGAAGAAACGGGAAGAAGAATTGGAGGAAAGGAAATTAAAGCAAACCAAAAAAGTAGTGAGTCGTGAAGTGAAGCGGAAAATTGAAGGCAGGAGGCCGAGTAGATATATAGCTGCAGAAACCAGAAAAATCCTCAAAGAGGAACATGGGACTAACTGCTCGGTGCCGCAATGTAAGAGGAGATCAGCAGCCGTACATCACACGGCTAGATTTGGCCTCACGAGAAGTAATAATCCATACTTTCTGGCTCCACTTTGTAGAGAACATCATGAGATTGCACATTCGATTGATGAAAAAGTTTTTAAAAAAAGGAAGATGTGAAAAATCCTCGAAAAAAACACGAAGAAAAACAAAAAAAACATTGTCAAAAGTACTTCAATGCATTAAAATCACGCTCGCGTTTGTAAAAAAGCGCAACAAAAATATATAAAGAACATATCTCATGGCTCATAAGAAGGCCGCAGGGTCGAGTAAAAATGGTAGAGATTCAAATGCGAAACGCCTAGGTGTAAAGATAGGAGGAGGACAAATCGTTCTTGCAGGGAATATTCTTGTACGCCAAAGAGGTACTAAATTTTTCGCAGGAGAAAACGTAGGAGTAGGTAATGATTACACTTTATACGCTCTGAAAAATGGCGTTGTAGAATACACAGAGAAAAGACGCAAGCGTTACGATGGTCGCATCTACAGAAAGAATTTTGTCAGCGTAAATGCCGCTGCTTAGGGATGCAAAGTGAGATCCAGCAATAAGGCGGCAACTTCAGCTTACTGGCTTAATATACAAGAATTAAATCACATTAAATGTCAGATCTTGAGTCATTTGGAGGTCTCGATGGAGGCGAGGGTTTAGATCCCGCCGCTCTTGAGCGTTTCCAGGAACAGATGCGGGACAATGCGGCGCATATAGCAGCTCTTCAAAAAGCCCAAGCCAAGCAGAAAAAACAGGAAGATAAGCTCATAAAAATTATTCTCAAATTTATCCAGACCAGCTCAAAGCGGGATTTGGTTATTTTGGTAACACAACTTTTGGAACAAAATGTCCCAGCGGGGTTTGTTTTGAGTCTCATTATGCTGGGGAATGAAGATATTCAGGAGGCAGCCGGTGTAAAATTGTCTTTGCCAGAGGCTGACATGGAGAGAATGGAAGCTATGGAGAGGGCGCAGAAAGGAGATAGTGGGGAAGAAGGGCAGGAGAGAGGAATCATATTATTCAGTGAAAATATTTCAGTTTTGCCATTGAAAATCCGTATTGGTATCGATCTTTGGGCAAAAAATTTACTTGCAGCAGGTATGGGAAATCCAAACAAAGTTCTAGATTCGGTATACATGCCGGGCACCCGCGGTACATTCACATCAGAAGACAAAGCCCCAATCAAAGAAGTTGTAGTGAAAACCGCCACTTATGTCATCAACGAATTCGTTACCGAAAACAAAGTCGAAGGAGAGTATGGCCAAATTTACGATTTCGCACATTTCCTACTCAAAGGAATTTTAGAAAAAGTCGAAGAATCACTACACAGCCCTGAACTCAGAGCAGGTGAGGAAGATAGAAAATACGAGGAGTAATTACTCAGTTTCCCAACTATACTTCCTAGGTTTTCTTGGTTCTCGGAGAGCTTCTTCTAGGTCAGGGGCTACCTCAGGCTCCACAGCTACTTCAGGAGTTGCTTCAGGAACTACCTCAGGCTCATCATCAAGGTCAGTATCAAGCTGGTCTTCTTCTGGCTGATAATTATCAACCCATCTAGGTCTTAATAGGCCGACCAATTCGTCAATAACCTCTTCCGGTTGACGACGAAAGACGCCTTCTTCCCACGACGCTTCAGGCTCATCTTCAGGGTCTTCAGAATCGCCGACTTCATATTCAGGTATCCCGTCAGGGAACAAAGTGCCTTCATAAGCATCGAACCAACTCATATCACCTAGGTACCCTTCACCTTCTTCTTCGGCGAAATATTCTCTTATCGACATTCCTGTACTTCGTATAATCTTCAATACTTTTCCTCCAAGATTAACTAATTCGTCAGCAGCGTACACCATAGGTATAGCAGCCACGGCGGCACGTTTCTTATATCCAAATTTCTTGATCTTATCACGTTTTATATAAGCAAATCCTATGAGTCCAAGTAAAAGAATTCTGAATTTTTCAATCAAACTATCGGCAAAGCCTTCATTTCTATCAAATCTATCAGTCCATCCACGATCTGGGTCATATTGAGGATCAAACCAAAGGGTTCCTGCCTCATATGCCATCCAAACAGGTACTACCCAAGTAGGAGGCGCAGGGAAAGGAACTCCCTTAGCTGCAAATGCACTTGTAGCTATCCAAGTTCGCGCACCTTCACCGGCAGTATGTGCCGCTGTTACAGCGGTCGCTTCTGCCATTTCGATTTTACCAAGTCCTTCGCTATTTTCTGCTAGCATTCTCCAGTCATGTACGGAGGCCCCTATTTGCGCCGGTATTCCAGCATATGGGACGAATACAGCAGCAGTCGCAGCACCTTCATCATGCCATGCCCCTTCTTCATGAGGAAGTTTCCCTCGGAAGGATTCACCTAGGTTTTTCTCAACCCATCTCTGCATTCCATCATGGATAGCCTCAGGATCTTTGCCCCAAGTTTTTTTAGCAATCCCTTCTCCAGTTAGAGGTTGCTCGAGAGCAGCCCTGTTAGATTTATAATCTTCTATAAAAGCAACTATAGTTTCAGGAGTCAGGTCTAGGATCCAAAGAGTTGTTTCTACAGTTAGGTATTCGTTGAATTTATCGACTGGGAGATCCCAAATCTCTGAAGCATCGTCATTCATAACGGCATTGTTTTTGAGAACATATTCTTCGAAATATGCAGCAGGGTCTTCCATGTCAACCATCTCATCAAAGAATTTGCCAAGAGTATCAGGATGTCTTTCTGCGAGTCCAGCAAGTACCTCTTCATAAGAAGTTCTTGCAAATAGTGCCTGAGCAATAGTGTGTTTAGTAGCTTCGGAAACTTCATCAAATTTAGCGTCCCTAATTTTCTCCCATATTTCATCTTTGACCTCCCATAGTTCCGCTCCTTTTTCCCATCCAAGGGCAGCTAATTCGGCAGCCAGTATTGCAGCATCTTTTAATTTTCTCCATCCACCTTGCCACATGCTTTCATCTTCAGGAATTTCAACCTCTGGCTCTCTATCTTCTAATTCTCCCGGGGCTGTGTCGCCTCCCCAACGGTATCTAGCCATTGCTTCGAAAAGTTGAGAACGAGAATCAGTTTCCATCGAGCCAAGTTTCAAACCTTTTAGTCGAAGGTATTCGGCCGCTGCAGCATGCTTACTAGGATCAAACATAAATCCTACATTGCGCAGGGCTTCTTCAAAACGAGTCATAGTGCTTTCGTACATTTTTTCTGCCTCTTCGGGATCTTCAAAAAGTTTCACGGTATTTTCTTGAATGTGAATAATCAGGTCAGCAATTAGCCGAGATAAAATCCCAGCATCAGAAGCATATACGCTCCCTGGTCTTTCAAATTCATCTGGATCAAATTCAGCACCATCTCTTCCTAAAATCCATGTTCTGTGAGTAGCTCCATATAGTCTGTCTAGTGCTTCTAAGCGATTCTCCATATTTGGAGAATCAGCAAGTACGTCAATCAGATATCCAGCGAGCTCAGTTAGAAAATATTTCATATCATCCAGATCGCCATCTTCTAAGTCTAGTTTTCCATCAGCAACCATTAGGCTTACTAAATGTTCTATATAATTTTCAGCCCATATTTTCAGCAACTTTCCTTCACCTTCGGTGATTTTGCCATCATCAGCACGAAGAGCCTCCATACAACGACCCATTCTTCGGGTTTCTCTACGAGGTTTTCTAGCAAAAGGTTTGTCAGCGAGCGCATCACGAATTTCTTCCGAAGTTATTCCAGTTTCTCCTTCCATAACACCATCCGGATCAGCCATTCCACATTCTGCTTCAATACGAGCAGCAGGTGTTTCATATTGTGGTTCTGCGGTAGCAAGGTGGTATACGCCATAGGCGCCAGCAGCACCGGCTACTAAGGCGGCAGCAGTACGAGCTTGTTTTTTCGTTGCCATGGTATTGTGCGTTACTATATCGAGTACCCCATAGTAACGTTTTTCCGCGAAATGTCAAGAGTAATATTACGGCTTCCAGAAGGTAGCTTTTGGAGGCTGTCCATAAGTTGAAAATTACACAAGTTGAGATACATTTTGTTTCTGATAAAATTCTATTCGAACACAAATAAAATTTAATAAATTCAACATGGCATACGTAATTATTGACGGAAAAAAAGTACCAATTCAGAAAGGGCAAAACCTGATGGACATAGAAGACGAGATCAGTGTCCCATTTGCATGTAGGTCAGGTGTGTGCCAGGCCTGTGCGGTCACTATGAAAAAAGGCGAGGAGAACTGTTCTAGATTAAACGAAAACGAAGAAATGATGGGCGCAGAAGGCTCTCATCGGCTTGGATGTCAGGTAGTGTGCTGCAAAGACGGCGACGAGGTGGAGATCGAACTTGAGGCGGGCTGGGTTTAGTCCTTGACTCCACCTTTAGAAAAAGATATACTATTTCTGTAAATATACATTTTTGTCTATTTTTAGAAATGAACTACGAACTTTTCTTGCAGGCATTCAAAGAAAAATACAATGGAGTTAAGGATACTCAGATGCTTTTCCAGTATTTAAGAGAAGAATTGCAGTATCTTATTTTACAAGCACTCTACACAAAAATGTCATATCCAATTTATTTCATGGGAGGCACTTTACTTCGTCTTTCTTACGGTTTAAATCGTTTTTCAGAGGATATCGATCTTTCTCTTGAGGCTCCTGACCCAAATTTTCCATCTGAAACTTTTCATGAGGAGTTGCTCAATGCCTTTTCGGAGAAAATCACTGGATTCAAAGTGAAAATGACACTGAATACGAATAGAAATGTAATTAAAATTATGATTTCCTTTTCAAAAGTTTTATTTGATCTTGGCATTTCACCTTTACCAGCTCAAAACATCAAAATCAAACTGGAACTTGATACGAATCCACCGGGGGAGGCCTCTTACGATAGAAAAATGTATAGAAGCATGGCAGGAGATTATATGGTTAGTACTCATGATCTTCCGACCGCTTTTGCAGGTAAATTATGTGCAGTTCTCATGAGAGAATATCAAAAAGGAAGAGATTATTATGATTTACAATGGTATCTACAGCGCGATCCAATGGTGCCAATTAACTTGAATTACTTAAATGCAAATTATTCTCAACAAGATGGAGAGATTTTCAAAAACGAATCGGAGCTTTGCGACGCTATTGTTAAAAAAATAAAAAACCTTGATAAACAACTTATGCGTCGTGATTTAGAAAGATTTATAATGATGGAAGAGGGGACTTTTAAGGAATGGCTAGACAGATATTCTAAAGACACACTGGAACTTTTAGAAATTTACAAAAAAGCATATGAAAGCTGATGAACTGCGTCCATTTTACAATCAAGTATTCACTGTAAAGGAGCTGAAAAATTATTTCAAGGAACAGGATTCATCTATTCGAACCCAGCTTTCACGTTTATATAAGGCTGGAAAGTTGATTCGATTGAAGAGGGATTGTTACACTTTCCCGGATTTTCATCCAAATACGTTTGTAATCGGACAGGAGATGGTATCTCCCTCATATCATAGTTTGGAATCGGTTTTGGCTATGAATAGCATTATTCCCGAAGGGGTTACGGCTCATACATTGATTACTTCAAAAAAAACACAGGAATATGTAAATGAATTTGGTACATTTAGCTATAGGCATCTTGATCCGGAATTATTTTTCGGGGTTGAAAAAAGAGAGGATGGGGCCTGGGTTGCCGTGCCAGAGAAAGCCTTGTTAGATTATCTCTACTTAAATTCTGAAAAATTCAAAGCAGATTTCGGATGCTGGCAAGCTGAAAGATTTGATGAATTAGATATTTTGAATTTCGAAAAAATGAAAGAATGGTCCAAGAAATATGGGATGCAAAAATTAGACCGTTTAGTAGAGAGTCTTGAGCTTTATTCATGCTCGGAAGATTATCAGGCTCACTTGTAATGTCATTTCACTAAATTATAATTATTTATAATCTACTGAAATAAAATAAGCTTCAATTATTTCATATTTTGCTTCTAGGGCAGGGGAGGTATTTGCTTTGTTCTGGAATCTTTCTTTATCCAGCAGATACTCTGCAAAACTCTCCGCGATATCTTCTTCAAGATTGGTCGCAGCATAATTTGTTATGTAGTTGGGCTGACCGTTTTGGTTGTATAAACCAGCTCCATCCCCCTCGTCCCCTCCAAAATAACGCTCAAATCCTTCGAATCCCCCATTCAGATGATAAAAATGCCCAAGTTCATGCCAAAAAATACGTAAAAACCGACTTTCTGGCACATCACAATCAAGTTTCACGCCAGATTTACTAGCTTTCCCAGGAGTGTCAAAATCTCCAAGTTCAATTTCAAGAGAGCTCGGGATCAGTCCATCGGGAGTAGCACTTAGAGCATTTACTAATTTTTCTTTACAATTTTTCTTTGTCTCATTTCCATAAATTTTCAAGCCTCCATTTTTTGCAAATCCATAATTTCCTATGTATTCATCACTTTCCATCGAGTCTACATTTGGAAGTTCATTTTCCGACCCTTGACTTCTCCCTTCATTGCCGTCTAGACTGAGGTACTCTGAAGACTCAGAAATAGCCTCCTGAGAGGTCATTGCACTCACATTTACAACATTAAAAACAGCAAAGGTCGCAATGGCAATTATTGGCAAGTAGACGGCAAAAAGTTCTTTATAAATCATATTAATTTTAAATGACTAAGGCGATGATTATAAAACGTTCAAAGCTTAAAGTCAAGGTCGTCATTTGCCCCCATTATTTGCCCCTATCCTAAGACAAGTATCCCCCTGTCAAGCGAGGCCTACCTTTAGCCCCTTGGAAAAATCTCAAAAATATGCTAAAATACTAAGATTAATTAGAGGTATATAACTCATTCTTAAGGGCTATAACCTCCAAAATAACTAAGCCATGATCGGATCACTGTTAAAATTAGCAACGCTTCCAGTACGACTACCAATCGCTGCAGCGGGTGGAATACTCGGAATGGCACGTGGTGGAGCGGATCGGCTTACTCCAGGGGAAGTTGAGAATCGTGGGACTATGGATGCCCTCCAAAAAGCGGGGACATTTTTCTCGCGGGCTCATTGGTCTGAGGTGCCAGACGGAATAGCCGATGTTGCTTGGCATGCTCCAAAACATGGTTTGTATCATGGTTTATACGAATCAATTGTAGATGTAGCAATTAGAGATCAGCGAAAAAAAGAATATGCAGGGGTTGTTGCGGCAGTTCGTGAAGAATTCGGAAGCACCTTAGAGCACGTCAAGGAAAGTTTCTCAATTGGAACAGACACAGAAATTGTGCAGGACATATGGAGCACCGGTAAAGAAATTGGAATTGATACAGCTCAAAATGTTGTTGGTTCAGCATGGAATTTGCTTTGGCATCCTTTCACAGGATCAAGCTATACGAGGTTTGCTAGCGGAGTTATTGGCTGGGTGCCCAGAACAGCAATATCGCTTGGTACCGGGGCCGCATTGTTAGTTCCGGATGTAGCAAGTATGCCATTTCGCGCATTTGGAGGTATAAATAAATTGATTTCAGGAACTCTTAGACGCCCATTCGCAGTTATGGAAAATATGGGGTCAAATATCCCTGTCATTGGAAAATTCAATAAATACGCTTTCGGTTCATTCCGAAGATTTTTCTCAGCAGGAGAGCATTTCAGTGAACAAATGGCAGTAGTTGGAGATCATGTAGAGAGAGGTTTGGATCGCTTAATCGTACCTATCGGGCTCCGCGAAGGCCGAAGTACATATGGAGCTTTAGACAAATACGGAAGCTCCACAAGAACAACCACTCCAGCCAATGGAGGAGCCATGGACCAAAGAATGACACCTGTAGAACAGATGCCAGCAGGAGCAGCAAACGGCGCTCCACCAGAAGCTATGAGAGCAGCAGTATAAAGAGTTGCAACAAGAGAGCTCTTACTAACACAAAAAATAAAAACAAAAACTAATTCAAAACAAAAATGGCACAAACAAATAACCCAGACAAACCAGAACGACAGGATAGGTTCGAAGGTATAGATGATACTTACAAAGGAGTCGGTATACGAAAACTAGAACGTGGATTAAGAAAACGTATGGGGCTCGATATGCCCCTATTAAGGGAGCAACTTCAAGGATTGACTCCAGAAGAACTAGATCAAGATGAACTTAAGGAAATGGCTATAGATGTAGCCGGAATAGGAGCACTGCACTTAATTTTAGGAGCGGCAGCTTTGCCAGGTATGTTGCTCGATAGAGACGGAAATTACGTTATCACAATGGTTGAAGCTGTTGAGTTTTTAGAAAAATTTGACTCAATCCGCTCAGATTTCCGAAAAGGAATGATCACCGGCGCCCAATTTGAAATGCAATACCAAGCCATGGCAGAAATGACACGTGAACAAACTGTGGACACATGTAGATCAGGCTTGCAAAAACTGGCAGAAGGAAAAGAACTCAAACCAGAAGATCGCGCAGAGATTCGCCAGTTTGTATCAGAAGTAATGATAGAGCCATATTTCCCAGATTTGCCAGAAGATGCATTTTTAAGTGATCCAAATCCACCCAGCGCTTTTTTAGAATACAAAGAAGCGCAAGAAACTATGAAGATGATGGGAGGGTATATGGTTAAGGTGTTAGAAGAGTACGGCCAGAGGACAACGCTCATTGGTGATGAGAGGGTAACAAAAGCTCATCTCGCCATTGAAGCAATGCTAGACCTTTATGAAGCTGGTCATACAAAAGGTGGAGAGTTTAGAAGCAATCCAGATATAGGCGCATTTGAAAGAAGAAAAGCTCCAGAAGATTCATCATTTGCAATTTTGACAGATTTAGTAACGGATATAACTATAAAAATAGTTGAAGATAATGATGCTAGAGGAGGGGGGCGCTCGGGACTTGAAACGACATTCCAAGATGTTTTTGGAGCAATAGCGGTAAATAAATATCTATCAGCGGATAGTTCCCCTTATTCAAAGCTTATGGATATGTTTTGTATAGTGGGAGAAAGCGGAATAAATCTGATGGGGGGAGATAGGTCTCCGGTTAACCTTCTTGCTCATTATGTGGAAGAAGGGGATTTCAAAGCAATAACTGCAGATGAAATGTTTTTTGAGGAAGCATTTGAGGAAATGACCGATGAAGAATTGGGTATTGAAGTTGGAGAAGATCAAGAAAAAGAAGGTGGAGTTAAGCAATGGGTTTTAAATAGATGGAATGATGCTTGGCAACTTGGGAAAGAACTGCCTGAGATGGCAGGAGCAGCTTATGATAGCACCATGGCATATGCAGAAGAAAAAGCAGCAGAAATAGATGCATTATTTGAGGAAGGAGGCATAAGAGGGTTTCTCGGAAGTGAATGGTCAGAGGCAGGTAGGAAACGGGTATTGGAAAAATCTCTAGATCGCAGTGATCAAACTGTAGAAAGCATATTACAAGGCTTGAAAAGCTATCCAAAGCTAGAAGATTTCTTTGACAATATGTTGGATATGGACGCTGAAGTAGCTGGAAGACAATTTGAGGAAATTTTAAATAGTTCTCTTATGGAGGAGGATGCGGGCCACGTATGGGATAAAAGAAGCATATTTGGTAGAACATTGGATTCTGCAAAGAGAGGTCTGACTCCAAAAGGGTGGGAGAAAGAAGATGACTTCGCCTGGGGTGGGGCAACGGTAGGAGAGACAATTACACTTCTAGGTCTTACTCCAGACAAGATAGAAGAGTTTGTAAGGGAAGCTGAAAAAAACGGTGATAGATTTGATTTAGAATTCGATGGGAAAAATCTTGCGAGACGTATTTGGGCCTTAAAAGAAGGTAAAGAGGATAAAGAGTGGCAAAGAGATATAAGAAAAGCTACGGACCATTGGGCCAGATGGAAAGTAGAAGAGTTGATGCCGCGTCTTGGATGGATGGGCGCAGGTCATTGGCTTGCAGAAACCTCATGGAATGTAATACCTCCAACAGTTAGCCTTTTGTCATTCCCCCTTGATGGGAGTGCCTTTCTCTCAGGTGCGTCAAAGGTCGTAGGTGGATATTGTATAATGGATATGGTTTCAGATATCTTGTTACACTACCCTTATGATAATTTTAAAAAAATAGATAAAGAGGGGGGCAGCGCAGGAATGGCATTTATGAGCACTCTTGGAGGGGCTCTACCGTATGCATGGGAAGAAATATCTCATGGTGATTGGATAAAAAACTTTTGGGTATGGAACATGATTTCAGGGAGGCATCCATCTTTATCAATGGCAGCCGGTGGAACGTGGCAAGGGGCACAGTGGACATTGGGTCAAGCAAGAACAGCTACTTCAAAATGGGGATTTAAATGGGGTAAAAAGATGCCGGGGGGACTTGTTGGGAATACAGGAGCAGCTATTTGGAGGACAGGGGGCTCTACAATAAGACTTGGAGCTTACACGCTAGAACGTCTTGGATTTGGAGCCAACGCCTTGCTGCAGGGGGCAGGGAAAATTGAAGCGGTACAATTTGTCAGAAATAGTAAGGTGGGCAAGACAATAGGAAGAGCTCCAGTCTTTGCCCCACTATCTATAGGTGTGGGAGTACAGATATTAATAAATGATGTATATTACGACTTTGAATGGAATCCAGAGACGATGCAATATGAACCAACGGGATTGTTTGAAGATGGGGATTGGGAAATAGATAGGATAAGTGATTTATTAATTGCACTCGCCAGTATAATATGGGGGGTTGAAAGTATTGGAACATTCATAGGAGGCGAAACGGCAGAGACTAATCCAGGGTTAAGAGGTAAAGCATCTAGGGGGATGAGAATAACAAGCCGTACCCTAGGAAAAATTGGAGAAGAAAAATTAGGATTAGAAAGATCTCGTGCAAACAGAACTCCATTTAGCGATCTTGATTTAGGACGAAAAAGAGTAGTTTTGCATGCAGGGAATGAGACGGGTGCATTAGACGGAAGTGTAAATCCGACAGATAGAGCGAGTAGGGTTGATTCTGTAGAGATAAACAAGGGGCGCAAAGGGGCTGGCCGTATAGTAGTTGCTGAAAGAATGGAATACCATATAAGAACAGATTCAGGTGTAAATATTGGGAAAGGAGAGCATATAATTGTACAGGAAGTTGGAGAGTTAAAAGGAAGGGTTTTGTCAGAAGCAGAGAGGGGTAGAGGGCCAAAAAGATGGGTGATGGGAGAACACAGGTGGACTCAAGAAGTTACAATAAAACATTATTTTGTTCTAGAAGATGGAACAATATTGCCGGGAGAAAACGTAGGTTACCCAGCTCCTGATACAGAAACCTTTCAAGGCCGTGGGCAAGAAGGGGAGGAGATAAAATATGGTCCTTACGAACGAGCAGAAGAATTAAAGGATAAGGTTGAAATTGAATTAAGAGAGGAGGCTGCCAAAAAAGCGAGAGGAAAAGCAACTCAGAGAGGTGTGACAGGGGGGGAGAGAGATACATTGGTTGAAAAAGCTAAAGAAGAAGTTAAAGCTCCAGACAAATTTGAAAGTAAAAATATAAAACAAAAACTGACTCAAACTACACAAGGTAATAAAACTACATACACTCTTGAAGAAATAATAGGAGGGAAAGAGACTACAATGAAAGTAGAATTTACTGAAAAATCACAGGGTGGAGAGACAAGGGTGGAGGCGAGATTCTTTGATGGAGAAAACTGGCACAATGTACCGGAGGCAGAGGTGGCAGCTATTGAAGAGTCATGCAAAAGAAGAGTTGATGGAAGAATGGGAACAAAAGGGATAGTTGACGCCTCTTTAGATCTAATTGAAGGAAAAGTTACAGATAGTCATGTGGTTAGAAGTTTTCTAGAAATAGAATCTTATATAAGAGATATCCTAGGTCTAGAGCAACGAACAGCTACCACTCCAGAACCTGTAGAGGTACAGCCAACAGAAACGCTTGAAGATATAAAAGTACGTGAAAAAGAAGCTAAAAAGGGAAGGAGGAGATGGGGATGGCGACGGCGACGCAGAGGAAGCACCCCAGGAGATGCAAAACAAAGGGTAAATCTTTTAGGTGAAGAAGATCTTAAAAGAGGTAGGAAGGCGGCAAGAGATACAAGGGCAGCGGAGAGAAGAGCGGAAAGAATAGCTGTGGACGAAGCAGTACATTCTCCAAAATCAGAACCAAAACCTTCAACACCACGACCAGTTTCTGATCCAGGAGCTCCAATGAGAGGATCAGAACCTGCTCCGAGGCCAATGCCAGAACCACCTAAAGGTCCGGCAAGTGGAGAAAGTGGCCCAACGGCCAGAGCTGCAGACCCAGTTAGAGGTACGGCTTCGAACCCAGTAGAAGGGCCTAGTAACGTGTTCGAACTCCGAACACCGGAAGCTCCAAAGCTTAGGACAGAAGTCGAGGTCGAGGGATCTTTAGCAAGAAAACGCGCTCCACTTCCAGAAGAAGTGAGCAATCGAACCGAAGGAAGAAGAGGAGGCGGCGGTGGAGAACCACCAAAAGGTCCAACAAACAGCCCTCTAGAATTGGTTGCTGACAACCCAGGATTGGAAAGAACTCCAGCTCGAGGTGAAGCAAGGCTTGTAGAGCCTGCAGTAGGGGCGGAAGCAGTTCCTGAAGCTGCTCCAGAGCCAAAAGAAGTTAAGCCACCACTTGAAGTATACGAAAATGATCCTGCTAAATTTGCAGAAGGAATAATTGAAAGAATTCGTGCTAGACATAGCGGTGCAGAGAAAATTCCTGCAATAAGAGAGATGTTTGCAAATCTGAGAGAAAATGCAGCGAATATTATAGAACTAATAAAAAAAGCTGCGATTAAAGAGGCAAAGCCGATAGAAACATATGACATAAATTGGGAAGGTAGACGGCTTGGCCCAAAAGGAAAACCAATGATGACATATCAACAACAACTCGCCGTAAAACAGATAGGGATGGTGGCTGAAGTAGGATTTATGCTGATGTATATAGCGGGTCTATACATGGCAACTCATGCAGCATCTCAGATGAATACGGAGGATTCTTCAGAAACAGTCGGATATTACTTTGGTGCTGGGCTCACAGGAGGGTTCGCCGGAGCTGGAGCTGGAATGTTGGTAGCTTCAATTATTTCTCATCCAGTATTGAAAGCTGCCGTTGGCCTAGCTTTAGGATTTTATTATGCAGTGAAAGGAGCAGAAGGAGCAATCCATATAGCACAAGGATATGCAGCGGGTCATGCAGCGCAAGCAGAGCTGTTAGGGAGGATCGGTATGGTTACTTCAGGAGGAGGTATAGCTGAATTGATGGCGCTTGAAATGGGGAATTCAAAGGGGGATATAGTTAATATAGCTGGCAGTACCGTAACAAGAGTTAATTCTTGGAATGCACTAAATTGGGAAAAGCTTCCGGTATTTCCTGTGACAGGAGATTGGACAAGCGGAGCAGTATTAGATCATTCTGAGAGAATTATTCAGCATACAGCGGTAACATCCTATCAACATGAGCATCTCCCAGGCGATATAGAAGAGATGGTAGGGGAGTGGAATAAACATATAAAGTGGGAGCTAGGTTCTGCTGTGAGTGATAGGGATACATGTTACAAGAAATATATTGAGTCTGCAGGCTTATCTGGATTAAGCTCTCCTATTGAGATAATGATAGCTATGAGAGAGGAGAAGGGGGATTTGGAATTATTAGAGAAATATAGAGAAAGCGTAGAAATAGTAGTAAGGCTAGAAGAAGAAATAAAGGCACTTAGGGAAATGGTGAGAAATACAGCAATTCCAAAAAACCTATATAATATAAGGGTTGAGCGATTCGAATTAGAAATGCAACAAAAAGAAGCCTATGAAGAAATGCAAACTGCAGATGCAATTCTAGAGGAGTATGCAGACATAGTTGATGAATACGTACCATTTGATGCATTGCCAGATAGCATGGTTCCAGGAGGATATGAAGCGGCATCAGAAGCATATTTTCAACATCTTGATGCCAAAGATAGATTCGAAGATCTTGTAAATCAAATTATTGCGAAAAAGAAGGAGGAAAAGGATCTAAAAGACGTAACGTTTGAGCCTTGGCTAGAAAAAATGAGGCCGGAGCATCAACAATATGCACGTACAGTTGTTGATATGAGAATTGAAGAAGTAGTGTTGAACGATGCGGTTTCTCAAGTGGCTTTAGCTAAAAGTAATCCAGAATTTGATATTCCTAGTCACACTTTATGGCAAGAACGCTACGAAGAGAGATTGAGAACTCAGCAGGAGCGAAGCGACAGTGCATCAAGATACATGCGGAGCGCAGTTCGAGCAGTAGGATTTCCAGAACGTGTGGACGATCTAGCTGAGCGGTCAGATACATACATACCAAATACTCTAGAAGGATTATTTATCACAGAAGAGATTGCAGAAAGAAAAGAAAAAGTAGATGACTTGGAACGAAGAGTGAAGACTTTGGAGGACCTTGTAAGCGGAAGCTTAGTTGAAGGTGTTATAGAGGGCACAAGAGAAGAAAGGGATTTAGCTATGGCTGAATTCGAAAGAGTGCTCGATGAGCATATTGTGGAAATTAGAAGGAAGAAAGAAGGGTATGAAGAGGCTATGGAGTCGGCCGAGAATATTCCTGGAAAAGATAGAAGGCAATATGAAGACAAGCTGGAAGAATTAACTGCCTTATTAGAGGCGATGGAAAGTAGGGATCCTGAAGCTTTAGTTGATTTCGAGGATTCAGCGGTTAGTGAAGCGGCGCAGGTTCTCGTAGGAACGGAAGAAGCGCTAGAGGCTGCAATGATGAGTGAAAGTACTATGGAAGGTCTTTTAGAAAAATTAGAGGAGAGGGAAAAAGCCGGATATGAAGATGATTACAATATTGATGGTTCTCGCTATAACAGGAGAGAAAGAGAAGAGCCGGATCCTTGGGATGAAGGGGATGATTATGAGCCACTTGCAGGAGAGCTAGATTTGACAGAGACAGAGCTTAGAATACTAGAAATGGCACAGGAAATAGAGGTGATGGATATTGAACTCCAGCAAGTTCGTACAGAAATGGCTCATATAATGTCTCCATACGTAAGTGAAGCATTTTTCTGGTTAGGAGTTTCGGGGCATATGGGACTAACTCGTAGGAGAGAAGAGGCGGAAGCGAGAAGGTTTAGAGATGCGGTAAGTGAACGGAAACGTAAAGAGCCGGCATTTAGTGTAAATGAAGGTTATGACTTCGAATACCACGAATTAGGTATAGACTTCGGATACGAAACATTTGAAGAGAAGTACAACGGAGTTGATAATATCCCAGGTAGAGATTTTGCTATCAGGACGTTGAGGCACATGGCGGACACAGAAGCTCGTGATGAAGCGCATATAATGCTTGCAGGGCATGAGTATTTGGTCAAAGACGCTGAATATCATGTAAGAATCCTAGATAAGTACGGGGTGTTTGACGATCCGGACCAGTGGAAGTTGACTGATGTAGAAAAAGAGCAACTACGATACGAGAGGGCGGGCGGAGTAGAAGGTATTCGAGAATTTGAAAAGATGGAAGAAGATATCGAAGATCTTCATAATATAATAGAAGAAGATCCAGAGGCTGTCATAGCATACATAACAGAAACTGGAGAACTGGATTTCAATGCTCTTTTCGCAGATGGGATCATAGAATTGCCTGAAGATGAAGACGTCTAAAAAACAAAAAATTAATTAATTTCAAAAAAATGACACAAGATATAAACACACATTTCGTAGAACTTCTCAAAGCTTCGGTGCTCCCACTGGAAACAAAAACTCAAATAGTGGATGACATCAGAGCTGGAAGAATAACAGAAGGGCAGGTAGGTCAACTATATGATTATCTTGTTACAGAAGAGAAGGTTAGGGTGGAAAAAGCCCCTGAGTTAAAAGATAAAATGATAGAGATGGAAGAAGAATTAATAGAAAAAGGTATGGAGGACTATATACAGGCTCGTTCTAAAGAAAACAAAAAATAAAAATTAATTCAAAACTATCGTGGCACAAGATAAAGAACCAATAAGGGATGATGGCCTAGAGCCGTCACGCGAAAGATCAAACACATCTGGGGAAAGCTCATCTATCGATAATCCTGCATACATGGATTTTGATGTTGATTACGAAGGCGACTTAGAGGATTTCCGAGATCAATTCGGATACGACCCAGCAACCGGAGACATGAATGACTCCGCCTACGAACCATACTACGCCGAAGACTACGGTCCAGAAAGTGAAGACGGCTTAACTGCAGACAGCCCTGTTATTGAGATGGGGGGAGATGTGATAGAAGAAGGATATGCAGAAAGTCATGGGGGAAAATTCAAAAGAGCATATGAAAGGGATTTAGGGAAGTCAAAAGGTGTCGTAGATCATATCGCAAGAGCTGATGGGTTTGTGAAAACAGGAATAGATAAAGCCGTAAGGCTTCTTGGATTTGCTCATTCAGGAGAATTTACCTCACTTGCTAGTCCATACACATATTACAATACATCTGGGGGGGGCGCATATTCATTGGAAGATTTATATAATATAGACCAAGCCTCAAAAGCTTCGGGCGTTCCACGTGAAGTGATCGCAGCAATCGGATTAATAGAAACCGGTAATGTGCCAATGATGTCAATGGTAGGTGCCGCAGGACCATTCCAGCATATGGACACAACAGCAAGGCCGGCAGGTGGGTTAGTCGGGTATAGAGAAGGGGAGGTGGAATACAAAGGAGATGGAAGTTATGTCATAAATAGAGACGGTACAGAAGTTGTAATTGGAAGATACGGGGATTATCAAGATGTAGAAAATGAAGATATTTATTACCCATTTGAGGATGGAAGATATGGAACGGAAAGTTTCTTTGGGACCGGAAGAATTGCTGGGGCCAAATTTAATAGTCGAAATATAAGAACATGGTTTGAAGCTGCACTAAAATACAATGGAGGGCCAGGTTACAAAGTCCCAGAAGGATTTGGGAATGCAGCAGATAATTATGGAGGTTTAGTAAGTTATATAATCAGTGGGCCATATCCTGGAGAAAGTGCTAAATTTTGGAAAGGCACTCTGTCTGAGGCTAAGAGAAAAGAGAAGGAAAGAAGAATAAGGATTCAAGAAGCCTCAAAAGAAAGTCGTAAATATGCTCTCAAATTTGCATTTGCTTTGCGTGGAGCATCTAGAATTGATTGGAAGGTGCTGGATGATTACACTCCAGAGTATGAGGAGGTGAAAGTTCCCGATGAGGAAGAATCAGATGAAGTAAGTCTTGCAGAATTAACCAAAGGAGGATTTGGAGTCGATAGGTTATATCAAAATGGTTGGAATGCAGAATATCAGTTCTTAAGAGTGCCATTCCCTAAAGACGTAGCATTTAAGCTTCCAGAAAGTGGAAAGCGGTATGGAGAAAAGCTAGGTGTTATTTTCTCAGTTTTCTTAGGAGACAAGGAAAGGACGCCAGAAGAAATAGAAAAATTAGGGGAACCGAATATCGTATACAGAGAACATTTAGCAAAGCCTGTCAGATTGCAGTCAAGGGTGATCGATGAAGGAACCTTTGAAAGACCTGAAGAAGACGCTCCATTTGCAGTAGTCGACGAAGATGACGGGTTGGTGATATTGCATGTAGATAGATATGCCCGTGGAATGCGACCACCTACGATTCAAGATCTAATCATGTGTGGTATTGATCCCGTAGAATTCATTGAATTAAATAGACATTATTTTGGAGGAAGGGATAAAAAGGGCGTATATCATGAACCTCATCCAGAATGGAAAAGACACATGGAAAACACATATCTGCGTCCTGGGTCATTTTTGAAAGTAAATCGAAATAATATAGGTGATTTTGGAATACTCTTGGAGACAGCTTCTGATCCAGGAATAGATGCATCTGAAATAGAAGATGTAACGATTTCAGAAGAAGAAAGGCCTATCTTGCAAAGAGCCGACTATAACCTGGAGAATTTTTGTATTGAGAGAATGTTTGCAGCTTCTACAACCAGAAGCGATATGTCGAGAATATTAGACGAAGGAGCTGATAGATATGAGAGCGTAGACAAACCTTGGCACGCTGAATATGCAAGGGATAGATGGCATAGAGATTACGAGGGTCATACTGAACAAACAGTCAATAGGCCAATAGCCAGACTGTTGAGAGTTTCTGAAGAAGCATTGGGAGTGAAATTTGAATCTAATGACACAGTTAGTTTATACGAACTCATATCAAGTGATCCTACTTTAACTCTAAGGTGGCTGGATGAATTCTTTTATCCACATGTGTCAAGAATGTTAATTCATCGCAGGGAAATGACAGCCCGTGAGATCAAGTTCTTTATCACAGCAACGAAACTATATGCGCGTATAGCAAAAGATAATAAATTTATATTCCCAGAAAGGTTTTGGGATCAGTACAAGATAATTAAGGATGCCTACTATGAAATCTTATTTTATGAAGATGATAAGCACAAGAAGTACGTAAAATTGATGGACACAATGGATCCAAGCAAGAGCAGTATTGATCATGAAGCTTTTCGTAAGGAGCGTAGGAAACTTCTGGGCAAAGGACGCTCGCCAGAAGATTGGGAGGGGATCAGAGAATTATTAATGAATAATGAAGATCTTGATGAAGATCTGAATAACTATAACGTACAAAGGACTTTGCAGGAGGCAGAAAAGAAAATAGGGATTGAAACAGAGAAATTTGAGCAGTATGGAATTTACTCAAAAGAAGCCGAAGTAGTAGATATAGGGGGGCTTAATGTTGTAAGAGTGCCAATTTACATTGAAACAGCAGAGTATCCTATAGCATATGTTGAATTCGACGCTCCATTTACATCAGAAGACATGTGGAAATTCAAATTGCCAAGAACATTTTCATTGTTTTATATGGATGGAGCTGATCCAAATGCTTCATTTTTCTCTAAAGCATCACAAGAAGATATTTCGAATGCTGGACTAGTGCGACTGGAGCATAAGCATATGCTTGATCCATTATTTGCGCATGTGCTTTGGGAAGGCGTGAATAAAGGGAATGCAGAGCAGTCTGTAATGCCCGAAGGAGTTTTTGCAACAGGGGGGAGGAACAATCATTTGCTATTTACTACATATGACAATCGTAGCGCTCATACAGTCCTTGTTAATCCACTTGGCGCAGATTATATGGACGCAGAAGGTGCCCTGAGATCAGATGAATTAATAGGTAATTTCTATGTGGATTTATTGGACAGAGATGGGAATATGGATGGCAATTTTATAACGTTGTTAACTTTTGAATGGGAATTATATACAGATGAAGCAGGTGTTCAGTATGTGGGTAGAAAACTAGATACAGATGGCAATATGCTTCCTTCAAAAGTATTGGGGAGGTTCAATAATGTAGAAGATTTAATAGCATTCATTCAAGAAACAGATGACTTTATAAGGCAGCCAAAGTTGGATGAGTAAGTTGGAATGGGCAGGGCTCTATCTTTGCACTCCACCACTATCTCTAGGAGTGCCTGTTGTTTTCTGATCTTCTTCTGCTGCCTTGGCCTCTTCTCTTCTTCTTCTTAATTCTGCGGCAGGGTCTTCTGCAGCAGGTTCCTCATCCTCATCCTCCTCACCACCTCCCTTATCCGAGCCAGACTCCTTATCATCTTTATCTCCGCCAGTTTTATCAGAACCACCCGAGCTTGGATCTCCACCGCTTGGACCTCCATCATCGGTATCTTCATCCTCATCTTCAGTTTCGTCCTCATCATCTCCTTCTCGTTCACGCCTTTCTCTTTCTTTACGAGCTCGTTCCTCCCTTTCTCTTCGTTCACGCTCCTCTTTTTCCTTCCGCAAACGCTCCTCTTCTTCCTTCCGCAAGCGCTCAATTTCAGCATCTTCTGCATCTTGTCTTGTCTTACCAACTCCTTCCCAATATGTGTCAGATGTCTCCTCCCACTTAGCATGTTCTTGTTCTCTTTTCCCCCAAGGGTCGTTACCGGGGTAAACTCCGCACATCATGTTTACAACTAGCCGAGCTTCTTCTCGGTTGCGTATTTCTAGGTCTTCATAAGTTTCAACAGCTCCATTCCACCAACTCAGAAAATCTTCAAGATTGTCATTGAATACTGTTGTATTAGGGGGAATAGCCTCTGTTATATGAAAATTCTTTGATAATTTCCTTCTTATGAAATTGCGATTATCTTCTCCGGTATAGTCTTCTGTATCTTTATTTAACCATTCGGCAATCCTGCGGATTCTGGCATATTCATCTCCCGGTAGTTTTGAAGGATCTAATTCTTCATCTTTTTCAGGGTCCAATTTCGGAATTTCTACAGTAGGTATATAAACAGGCCCCTTGTATCCCTCAAGCTCTTTTCTACGCTTGTCAGCTCTGGCAATATCTTCAGCGGTTATATCGGGCACTTCAATAACATGGTCTTCTTCCCCTTCTTTTTCTTTCTCTTCGCGTTTTTCTGCTCCATCAGCAAATTCATCATTCGCTTCAGGATATCCAGTGATTATATTGACCGCTCTTATGATTTGTTCATCGGTAAGTTCAACTTCCTGAACCTTATCAATCATTTTCTCAATAGTGTCATCTTTAAATTTAGTGTTTGCTTTTAGGCTTGTACGAACTCCCTCAATCGTTGCTTCATTCATGGTTACTAATTTAAACCCTGCCTTTGCCAAATCTATCTTTGCAGCCAAAAGTACGTCTTTTTCAAGCTTTTTCTTGGTAATAGGTAGATCATCCTCGTCAAAATATATAGATAATCCTTCCTCTAGCTGGGCATGTAATTCAGGATCTTTTAGCAAAAGTATAGGTAAGAAAAAAATCAGAGCGTCAATAGCGGTTTTTGGATCTAAGGTGTCAATCTTACTTTCTATTTTCTTATAAAATTGATCTTCAAACTCTTCAATGCTTTTGAAATCTTCGAATTTCTCTCCAATAATATCTTCAATCCCACGAGCTATTTCACCAAGATTTTCAAAATTATCAACATATGTTTTAATCCCATTCTTAACTCCACTAAAAATCCTTTCCAATCCAAATGGCTCTCCAGGACAAGGCTCCTTCCTCCCTTCGTCTCCACATTTTCTAACAGCTTCTCCCATCGAAAAAATGATTAAATTTATTATTTATTAAGGACCAACAACAGGCTTAGTTACGACCTCATGGAGGCCTTCGCCTATTAAGTTGCTACTCAGACGATTTGATCCCCATAAGTCTTCCATGTTTTTGTTGAATGCTAAGTACATTATATCTTCATAGCCAGCTCCAGAAACTTTAGCTTGAGCTTCTGGATCGCCTGGGAAAAGACCAGTAATGGCCGTAGCCCTTTCTCCAGCAGTTACTGTCGCTGGGTTCATGAAAAGAGTCAGCGCTTCATCCGTAGTGTACTCTTGGATGCGTCGTTCCATCATATTCCCTGCATCACGTTTGAAATTGTTAACACTTCCTATAGTAGGGTATTTCAATCCGCCAGCAAGCCCTTTCGGGTAAAGACCAAGTGTATCCAATACTCGCCAGATGATATCGTAATGCTCAAATTGGAATGTCTGTTCAAGAGCATCTCCGATCATAGGAAATCCTAAAACTTTTCCTCCACTTATTATGTTGTGAGGATGAAATTCTATCAATTGAGGATCTATGTCACCTCTGGTATGATAATCAAACCCAAATGGTTTCCAGGCAAGCCTAGTTAAAAGTGGCTGCATAACCAAATTCGTGTGGTACATCCAAAGCCTATGCATCTCATGCATATTTCTAATTACATCGAATCGTTTTCTTTCTAGACTTCCATCTACAGGAGACATGTATTCCGCAAGTGTTGGCCATACATTTTTTTGATATCCATTTGTGAAATCACGTTTTATACTGCCATCATTTTCCAGGGATTCATTGATTTGTATCTCCAAAGGTCCCACATCTTTTATAAGTGAGATCTGCCCAAGCCCTTTACCGCTCTTGCTTTGATTGAAGTACATAATCATTTTTTCACTGTAGAATTGCAGGAATTCCACGGCGTGTTGCTTGTCTTCAGGAGTAGTACTTGGATCTTCTAGAATAGTCTTCAAAGTTCTGCCGGTAGCGTCTTTTGTATAAAGAAGTTTTTGGAATATTCGCAGAGTTCTTTGAAGTGCCTCTGGTTCAAAATTATAAAAGTGCTCGAGTCGTGATTTGAAAGCCGTGTATTCAGCCCTTGCTTCTGGTGGCATCTCAAGTGTTTCGAGATCAGTAAGCACTTGTTCGAACATATCTTTGTCTATTTCTTGTTCGAGCCCTATCTTCTCCTCTAAAGCTTCTTCAACCTTGGCCAATGAGCGAAGAGTGTCGTTTAGCATAGCCGTCTTATCTGGGGTTATGTCCCCACCTTCTACCATCTCAATTAGTAATTGTTTTCTACTTTCCAATTGATTTGCCCATTCAGTCTCATCTATTGAACCTCCTCCAAATATATCTTTGAAGTACTCCCATGGCCATTGAACAGAGAATAAGTCTTTGAACCATTTTTCATTCCCTTTTCCAGCAAGTGATTTGAGATTATCAAATCGCGTTGTAATAAGCTCGACGAGGAATGCTTCCCAGTATTGCGTTTTGTCGACATCTGTTGTGCCCGGGACCTTAAATTCAAATACAAGCTGAGTATGGCCAGCTGCACTCATCATAGGGGCTGATTTTATTATATCCCCAACGGCACTGCTGCTGCTTTCTTCAATAATAGGATCCATATCCTTGAATTCACCCGTAAACCCGATACGTCTGGTAGTACTTTTTACATACCCTTCTATAGAAGACGCTCGGCCTTCGCGGATGTCTTCCCAGTTTTTCTCTTCAAGTTCAATGTCATTTACAGAGAATGGGAAATGATATGCATCTAGAAGCCAGTTCTTGAAATTCTCTTTTTCAATGTTAGCTCTCATTTGAGCAAGGCTTTCTGTAGGGTGGGCGGTCTTATCCCAGAATTTGTCATTTCGGTAGAACCTAATCATAAATGTACCTTCATCTCCTTTTTCTTTCAAATTAAGGAAAACATTCTTTCTGCTACCCGGGAACTCGAGAGTTCGGGTTTCAGTAGTAGGATTCCCATCTTCATCAACAGTTTTTATCTTGTAAGTCTTCGCCCCGACTTCGAAACCAGGAACAAACCAACTTTTCTCACTATCATTCCAATCAAGAGGCATGGTCCTTGCGAATTCTTTCATATCCCAAACATCTCCAGCTCCTTCCAGAACCTTCGGCATCTTATGCACTGCAGTATCCCGGATCAATTGCTTAGCGAAGTTTTCAATGTCTTCTTTATTATTGGCTTCGAGGCCGAAGACTTTTGTGTGCTCTTCGTCATGTTTGTTTTTCAGAATAATCCCACTTACAACTTCTTTTGGATCTCTTCCTTGAACTAGAGTCCTATAATTATAATCAAAAGCACATCGCACTCCTCCAGGAAGTACAATTACTTTCTCGTTCCACATTACCTTTATCTTGCCATACTTATCTTCTGGGAACATAGATTGGAAATATTTCTCCATACCATGTGCTGTCCCAACCATTGCACTAAGCATATGCTGCATGCTGTCAGAGAGTTTGCCTCCTTTGGCCCATACCCATTCGAGTCCGGCTCCGAATCGATTTTTTATCCATTCAAATGGTTTAGCTTTAATTCTAGAATCACGATCCAGGGCAACCAGATGTGTAATAACATTCATCATCGATAGTCCAGCTCCAGGAATATGCCCTTCTGTTTCCAGTAAATGCCGGATTTCATCTCCATATCTATTATCAAATACCTGCATTCCAAGGAAAAATGCCTCAGAACTAGAATGTTTATCAAAAATATTATTTTCATTTATACCTGGAATTCTAATTTTATTAGAACCAGATGTTTTCGCTTTTTCATATAAATCCCATACTTCACCAAATGATCGGTGCCTGAGAAGTCCAAATGTAGTACTCAGATAGCTGAGCTGTGTATCCATGTCAGCATCTATCCCTCCGATAGTGTGCTGTCTGAACAAATTGTCTACATTTTCTGAAATCCGCGTCCCTGCAAGCCGTGACATTTCTTCAAATTGCTTTGAGAGCGGCTTATCGAGTATTGCGCCAGATGCAAAATCAGCCGCAACTCCAGCAAGTATAAGCCCAGTACCTCCGTACATTGCTTTGCGAATTTTCTCTACATATGGATTATCACTTGTCAGTCCCCAGCCGAGCATAAGTACTCCAGCTCCGAGTGCAAGTAGTCCTTTGTTTGGATTCTTAGCAAATTCTCTTTCAAGCCCAAATCGAATTCTTCGAAGCCTTCGCTTCACTTGTCGCGTCAATTTTTGCTTCGGCATTTGGTCCATTTCTTCCTTTGCTGCACCGATTAACTCTTGTTCGAATTGCAATTTAATCTTTGCTTCCTCTTGAATCATTCGAATATTGGTTGCGATTTCCGAAAGTTTTGCTGCGAGCACTGGTATTTTATCTTCAAGTTTACCTTCCGCTCTTTGTTGTGCAGCAAATTGATCAATCATTCTTGCAAACTTTGTTTCTGTGAAATTATCCGGATTGAAATTCCCTTTTTCCAAGAAGAACATTGTAGACCTTCCAGTCCCGTAAAAATCTTTATCATCGAGCAATAATATAAATTCTTGCTCCCAAGGACTTAGAAGGTCCCTCTGAATAGTTAGTTCAGCCAATCTGTCACGAATTTTTTCTTTCTCAGCAGCCGAATCAACAGCAATAGCGGTAGGATCCTTCGGTCTAGATGTAGGTCCATATGGAGCAATAGTCTCTAGTTCTTGTAGCGCTGCCAGTAGGGCAGCTTCTTCTGTAGTTAAAGCGGTAGGTAGTGGAGTAGTCCCCGCAGTTACCGCATCATCATATTTTTTCTTTGCGCCTTCCAACCTGACAAGCTCTTCATACAAATCTTCTTCCATAATTCCACGAGGACTTAGAAGTTTTTCGTAAACTTGAAGAGTTGTTTCTTCTTTTGGCGTGAGGGCAGGGGGTAGGGTAGTTGGATCCGTCCCAGCAGCTACCGCATCATCATATTCTTTTTTCTTATCTTTAAGTACCTGAGCGCCAGTTTCTATGGCAGTTTTCCTAGTAGGATCTAATTCTCCCCTAGGTTCTCCTCTTTCGGCATCTGCCCGTGGATCATCTTCGGTAAACGGAGCTGATCTATCCAACATTTCGAGAGCTTTGAGCAATTCTTCTTGTTCTGCATCTAGAGGCGTTCCAGTATCTCGAAGCGCTCTAAGTGGTTCTAAGTGATCATCACGAAGTTCACGAGTCATTCGTGCGGTCGGATCTAAAATCAATTCATAAACCTCAACAACTGTTCTCATCGTAGGAGACAACGAAGACTTATCAACTTTGAGAGAATCAATCATGATCTCTGCAACATCCTTTGGGTTTTCTACCTTGGTTGAATCAAGGTTACCGGTCGCGACTGTAGTAGTCGTTAAGTTAGTAAAACTCCTCTTAGGCTTCGCCTTCAACCCAAGCCTTTCCCTAGACTCTAGATCTGACGCCATACTATCGCGACGATCTTCGACATCTCTGTGTTCATGTTCTGGTTTTTGTGGAGGTACTGCCATAAAACTTTTTATTTTAATTGCGTTTTGGATTGCGTTTTAACGATGGGCTTTAGTTCCCCAGATCCTCTGCAGACCTTTTCCCTATCCGTTGTTTGGCTACGCTTTTGTTTTATAAATTCTTAATATTATACCTTAAAATGGGTTTTCGTTCAGTTAAAACTACTGGACGGAACGGGGGGAATATTGTGAAATACAATACGTGAAATTATGGCCATTTATAAAGCAAGTGTTGCTTTCTGCTAGCGTTTTTAGTAGGGTACCTGACGTGTGCGAATAGGAATCGCAAGGTAATTGGGCTAAACGTAGGTCAAATCAACAAACAATATTTTAATTTATTTAACCAAAAAAGTTATGACACCAGATGTAAAAATCGAAGACGCTCCAAAGTCAGAGGTGAAGCTTACAGTAAAGCTTACTGATAAGGATTTCGCTGCCTACAAAGAAAAGGCAACGATAGAGCTTGGTAAGAATGTGCAAATTAAGGGCTTTCGCCCAGGGCATATTCCAAAAGATGAGCTTGGCAAACATATCAATCCTGATGGGGTTATCGGCCTTGCGATCGATATTGCACTCAATGAAACTTATCGTGATGCGGTGAGCAAAAATAAGATTGAAGTGATGGCTCGGCCAAAAGTTGAAATCAAAAAAGAAGATCCACTTGAGTACATTGCGACAGTGGCGATCAAGCCGACTGCAGCAGTAAAAGAATACAAGAAGATCAAGGTGAGTGTGAAAGAGCCAAAGGTTACAGACAAAGAGATCAAAGCGGCAATTGACGAACTTTTGAAAGGGAAGGGGGCCTGGAGTGATGTAACACGTGCTGCCAAAAATGGAGACAGGGCTGAGCTCGACTTTCAAGGTTATGAAGGAACCAAAGCTGAAAAAGGCAAGGAGGCGGATAACACAAAGAGTTCAAACCATCCACTGATTCTGGGTTCTAACTCATTTGTTCCAGGATTTGAAGAAGAAGTAATTGGTATGAAAGTTGGGGATAAGAAAACTTTTACGCTGACTTTTCCGAAGGAGTACCATGTGAAGGATTTCCAAGGTAAGAAAATTACTTTCGAAGCAGAGTTGAAACGTCTAGAAGAACAAAAGATGCCAGAATACAATGAGGATTTCATGAAAGAGGCTACAAATGGAATGAAGACCAACAAAAAAGACTTCGAAGCATACGTGAAAGACGTTCTAATGCAGAAAAAAACAGAGGATGCACATGCTGCAGCTGAGGCGGAACTCATAGAAAAGTTAATCAAAGCGACTAAAGTTGAGTTTTCAGACCAGCTGGTTGCAGATGAGACCGAAGTGATATTTGCGGATTACAAAAAACAGATGGAGTCGCGCGGAATTCCTTTTGAGAAACACATTGAGCTAAGCGGCCAAAAAGAAGAAGACATTAAAAAAGGCATGGAGGAAGAGGCTCGCAAGAGAATTGTTATGCGATTTGCAATGGATTACATCATTGAGCAGGAGAAATTTACAGTTACAGACTCAGAACTCAAAAAGGAGATAGAGATGGTAAAACAAAAATATCCAGCTTCAGAGCAGCCAAAGATTGACGAATATTACTCAGAAGCAGGCGAGGGGAGTCTACGGCTTAAAAACATGATGATTGTGAGCAAAGTCTTTGGAATGTACTTGAAGAAGGACGCAAAGAAGTAACATATTGCGCTTTGAAAAGCATATTTGCTATAATGTCGTAAAAGAAAAATAAATTAATACATTTAACAATGCTTAGATATCTTTATCTCATGGGATCAGTTATCACAACTATAGTGATATTGATCATCGCATTTGAGAATATTCAATCTGTTTGTGTGGATATGTACGTATTCTTCGGAGAATTATCAGCTACTACTACTCCGACAGTACTTATATTCTGGGTAGCGGGACTTGGTGTGATATGTGGATTTTTCTATCATGGCCTACTACATTCATTATTTTCAAAAAAGAATGAAGACGATGAAGATGACGAGTAAGAATCTATGTTGATTCTATCGCTCAGCATCGCTTGTCAACTTTGATCAAAGCCCACTTAAAGAAAATTGAGTGGGTTTTTTCATAGCTATTCATCATTATTTGAAGGTAAATATTTTTACCACCATTTTACGTACAAAAAAATTGTACACGTTCATAAAAATTATTAAATTTTTAGATCAATTCAATCCTGTTAACAACAATTAACACCTCTTGTATAAGCCAAAAAGCAGAGGTTGAACAAATTTTTTGCAAAAAGACATTGATTTTTCCACCCAAAAGATTTACAGTGACTCTGCTGTACAAATTATGTGTACTTTTACACCTGGTTTGAACACCTCTTTTGCTCAGATGAAGGCCCCCCTCAATAAAGCCTTCAGTTTCACCCCCCTAATTTAACCCCCAAGACCCCCACTGTCTATCACCCATAGTATTATGGATTTGTTAAAAGCCCTGTTCACCTCTCGTACGAGAGTAAAACTACTTGCAGTATTTATGCAAAACCCCGATGGAGAGTTCTTCATCCGGGAATTAACTCGTATGCTGGATGAGCAGATAAACTCTGTGCGTCGAGAACTTGATAGTCTAAAAAGACTTGGACTGCTTCGTTCACGTACCAAAAACAGGAAAAAATACTATACAGTTAATAAAAACTTCCTTTTATTCAATGAACTTCATTCTATTATAATGAAAGGCATGAATTCAAAAGAAGGACTTGTAAAAAAGATAAGCAAGCTCGGGGATGTGCACTTTTTGGTGCTTTCTGGGGCATTTCTTAATAAAAAATCGAGTTGCGATCTCCTACTTGTAGGGAATGTAAACAAAACAGAACTAGAAAAACTGCTAGATGAGGAGGCGAAAACAGATGAGCCAATAAAATTCAGTATAATGTCAAAAGATGATTTCTTGTATAGAATCGAATGTAATGATAAGTTCATAAAGGACTTAGTCGAAGATTCAACCAATATAATTGGAGTGAACAAGCTCTCAAAACACTTAGAATAGCCGTATAACGGCAGGATAAACCAACTGCACTACCACCTGCGGAAAAATATTCAACTCTCTCCAGAATATTTTTCCGTCTTTTATTCGTCTGCCTTAAATTCAAAAGCACATGTTTTTAAAGTTTTCTCTTGCAAGTCTGTGTAGGCATATATATAATCAGCCCGCTAAAAATTTTTTGGACCATAAAACTATGAATCAAACGCTTGTAGACAAGGTAAATATCAAATCAGTGAAGGCAGATACCCCTGTAATTCGCACTGGTTACACTGTACGTGTACATCAGAAAATTAAAGAAGGTGGAAAAGAACGTATCCAAATCTTCGAAGGACTTGTGATTCGCGTAAATTCTGGATACGGAGTAGACAAAACTTTCACAGTTCGAAAAATAGTTAGTGGAGTAGGAGTTGAGAAGATCTTCCCTCTACATTCATCAAATATTGATAAAGTTGAAATCGTTAAGCAGGCGAAGGTCCGCAGAGCAAAAATGTACTATATGAGAGAATTAACAGGTAAAAGCGCTCGTCTAAAAGAGACCTACCTTTCAGAAGGAGATGAGATTCCTTTGGATAAATCAGCCCTAATTAAAGGGGAAATAAATGCAGTAGCTGACGCAGAAACTCTAAAAGCTGAAAGCGAAGCCGCAGAGGCAGAGAAAAAGGCAGAAGAAGCTAAGGAAGAAACTCCTGAAGAAAAGACAGAATAAATTCTCCGAGAAAACTAAAAATCAAAAAGGCCTCCTTCTCGGGGGCTTTTTTAGTGGAAACTAACTGCCAGGGTAGTAATTTTGCTCTTTTTTTGGTATAATTAAGTACTATTAATTCAAGAAGAGGTCTTATGACAGACGCTGAAAACAATGAACCTTTAGAAGTACAAGAAGGTACCGAAGCCGCTGAAGCCACCAAGGAGTCCCTTCCTTCTGAGATAGCAGAGGTTTCTGCAGATACGAGAAGCAGAATATCAGAAGCTATTTCAACGGCAGACTTAATTGAGCAAGTGAAAGCTATGGACGTTAATAATATGACCGCCCAAGAAACAGAAGGGGCTTTCGAAAAATTAGAAGGAGGGATTATAGAAGGAGAAGATGAGTTAAAGGCAGAATTAGGAGAAAGCGCACTAACCAATATTGCTCTAAAAGAACAGTTCACAAAAAAAGAATTGGTTGAGAAACTCCTTGATTTCACACCGAAAGGTCCATTTAGATTGAAAATAACGCCATTCTCAATCAATATACATTTCTTGAATCCGATTGATTGGTTGAAGATAAGGGGAAGTATAAAAGAGGCGACTACTAGCGGGTATAGTGGACAGAGGATAGTAGACTTAAACGGTGAAGAAAAGAAAGTTGAAATAGCAATACGTGGACCTCAGGGGGGTGCTTCTACAGATCCACATGAAACAAGGCATGCCATTACGCGTTTCTTGGTCAATAACCCTAGTATAGGAAAATTTGAGTTAGACCTAGATGAAGAGCTGGATAAGCCTCAACAAATTGATTCACTGTCAGAGCAAGTGGCAAAGATGCTGAGGATAAGGTTAAAAGATGAAATAGCTTCGTTCATAGAGGGGGGGGCAAAATCAATTTATTCTTGAAAAAATAACATTCAGACCCCCTGCTTTAGCAGGGCATTACCACTTCAAGTCAATGCCAAGGGACTTTTGGAATTGGGTGCGAGAAGAGGGTTTCACTGCAGTAGATATAAAAGAATTAAAGGGGAAGATTAAAGAAAAATTAGATCTAAAAAACACTATAAAAAGATCTTATCAGGCTGTGAAATTACTGCAATCAAAGGGGTATTCGAAATCATGGGCTATAAGTTATTTGACAGCAGGTGATGAACGCCTAGTAGCAGATTGGTTAAAACTAGCGGAAGAAGCTCCTATGAAGATGGATGAAGCAGCTTAAAACTTTTAGAATTTGTGTGCACGCACAGAAAACGTACGAAAAGTCGTACGTTTTTCACCGCCGGAGGTTTATTTTGTACGAAATATCGTACGAAAGTTACTTCGGACCTTGCCCCACCTTGGCGTGGAGAGTAAAATCCCAGAGGTATTTTAAACAATATGGTAAAAAATCCTGGAATTAGTATGAATAAAGCTATTGCCGATATAAAAGTCACAGCGGGAATCGATGAAGCGGGAAGGGGGCCGCTTGCAGGGCCGCTTTTTGCTGCATGTGTGGTTTTACCAAAACGGCATGGTATAAAAGGCATCGATGATTCAAAAAAACTAACTTCTCGGCAAAGGGATAGGCTTTATGATGAAATAAAAGAGAAAACATACTTCCATATAGCCAAATGTAGCCACAAATACATCGACAAACATGGACTTCGAAAAGCTTGTAGAGAGGTATTTAAAAAGGCATACAAAGGCCTCTTGAAGAAATATCCGGAGCTACAGGTACAGGAATTGTTGATAGATGGTCGAGATAATTTCAAATTTGATATGAAAGCAACTTACATAATTGGGGGAGATGGGAAGATACCGGCGATTGGAGCGGCTTCTATACTTGCCAAGGTGGCACGAGATAGATATATGGCTAGAATGCATGAGAAGTACCCTCTGTATGAGTTTTTGCAGCATAAGGGATATGGTACGCGTCTCCATAGAGATCTGATTCAGAAAAACGGTCCATGCGAAATTCACAGAAAGAGCTTTGCCCCAGTAAAAGACATGGTAGAATGATATCATGAAACACTATATAATATGCGGAAATTACGGAGCGGGAAACCTCGGCGATGAAGCCATTTTGAGGGGGATTTTATATGATTTGGAAAACATCTCTAGTGGAGGGAAAGTAACGATATTTAGCGGAGATCCAAGTGCTACAAAGGTGACATACAAGGATGTACCAAACTTAGAGGTAGATTCAGTAGCCTTCATGCCATCTGGAATAAAATCATTATTCAAATTTCTAAGCAAAAAGAACAGAAAAGGAACAATCGAAGCGCTAAAGAAAGCGGATGTGTTTATATTGGGAGGAGGGGGGCTTTTTACAGATGATCAAACTTGGAAAGCGGTCTTCATCTGGTTTATTCAAGCCCTAGCAGCCAAGCTATACAAGAAAAAAATAGTGATATATGGTAATTCTGTAGGGCCTCTGCGGAGCACTTTGGCCCGTATTCTAACTCGTAAAGCCTTTTTGTGGGCTGAGAAAATAACAGTTAGAGATGAGGAATCTGCAAAAAGACTGAAAAAATTAGGAATTGAGGATGGAAAAGTTACAATTACAGCAGATCCGGCATTAAATATTAGTTATTTATTGGAAAGAAAAAGTCGAAAAAAAGAGATTTTATCAGAAATTCAAGGAGAACAAATCGAAGAAGAAACAGAAGAAAAAACTGACCAAAAAAAATATGCAGTCATAAGTTTACGCTACCTAGAAAGAACAAATAAATTGTACGAAAAAGCGGTAATTGATTTCATAAATCATTTGATTAGTCAAAACGATTATCAGGTTTACCTGAAGCCATTTGGAGGCGGCATTATTTCGGATCAAGAATACTTGAACAAATTAATTGATCAAAATGAGCTAGATAAAAATTCTGTTCATGTTCATAAAAATAACTCTCTTAAAGAGACACTTGATCTAATAAAAGGAGCTGATTTTTTACTCGGGATGAGACTGCATTCATTGATTTTTGCAACCTTAGTTGGAACTCCATTCATAGGTCTCAGCTATTCAGAAAAAGTTAGAAATTTTGCAAGAAGTTTAAACCTAGAAGATTTTGTATTGAGTTTAAAAGAAACCTCAACAGACACTCTATTAAAAACCCATGGAGATCTTCAAAAATACGAAAAACATATAAAGACCCACCTTGTATCAGAGCTTGCTACAAAAAAATCTCTCTTAGATAAGAACCGAAAGATTTTACAATCCGTCTAATTCTCAGCTAGATCTAATGCTCCAGATTTAATTCAGCATTAAAGTTCTTTTTCAATCTAGTATTGAATTCTTCTAATTCGAAGTAATGATTTTGTGTGCCGAATTCCTCCACGGCATAACTGGCAATTGTGGCTGCCATTTGGCCGGTTAGCTCCCATCCAAAGCCACATCTCATGCCTGTGACTATTCCAGCTCTATATGCATCGCCGCAGCCAGTTGGATCAACAACTTTGCGTGGTGTAGCAATCCCAATTTTGAATAAATTTCCATACGTGTAGATATGCGAACCCTTGGATCCTAATGTCACAATAAATGTAGGTACTTGCTTGATTAAGCCCTTTGCAGTCAATCCAGTTTTCGCTTGAATAAGCTCAAATTCATATTTATTTACAATCACAACTTGGGCACTCTCAATCCCATGCATAAGTTGTTTTTTTGAAAGAGCGGGAATCTGTTGCCCAGGATCAAAAACATAAGGGATCTTATTTGCAATACAATAGTCAATTGCGGTATTCATCCAATCTGTGTCTTCTGGCGAGATTACAGCCAATTCATACTGCCTCCTAGAGCTTGGGCGGAATTTATCGGGCTTTTGCATGACTCCAGGATAAAAAGACGTGATCTGATTCCCATCCGAATCTGTGGTCACATAAGCGATAGCAGTATCCAAATCATCATGAATAATAACACTGTCCGTGTTTATATTGATCTCTGTAAGCCATTCTTCATAATCCGCAAAATCTCGACCAGCTCGGCCAATCAAATCAACTTCCTCGCCGAGCAAACTCAAATTAAACGCTATATTTCCGCCGCAGCCCCCAAATTCCTTCTCTTTTGAATCTATCAAAAAAGCCACATTCAGATCATCCAGTTTGCCACCAATCAAATTATCAGAAAATTTTCCATTATGAGTCATGATTATGTCATAAGCTAGCGATCCTGTGAGTAAAACAGTCATAAATCCTCAGTTAAAATTAAGTAAAATTCTCAATATAATATTCCAGGGCTTCTTTCCAATGACGGAGCGACGGCCCTTTGTTGTTATTCAAAATAGAAAATGCAGGACGGACAGCCTTCCTAGGAAATGCGGAGCTATCGACCGGTTCAACTTCAATATCAATTCCTTTGAGATCAAAAATCCTGCAAGCATATTCATACCAAGTACAGTCTCCAGAATTAGTGAGATGATAGGTCCCTGGTGCAAACTCACCATGAACGAGCTCCAAAGCGGCTTTTGCGAGATCAATAGTTAGAGTAGGGGTGCCATGCTGATCATCTACAACCGATAAACTATCCCGCTCCCCTGCCAGTCGAATCATGGTATCCGCAAAATTAGGTCCATTTGGACCATATAGCCAAGATGTACGGGCAATGTAATATTTCTTGCCAGCCATGATTTCCTCGATATATTCCTCACCTTTCGCTTTGGATAGGCCATAAGCCCCTATCGGCCCACGTTCATCATCCTCATCATAACCTTTTTTATCACCTTTGAAGACATAATCTGTACTGAAATGCACGAGCACTGCGGAACTATCTCGGCAAGCTTCAGCCAGATTCTTCGCGCCGGCCGCATTGACCGCCATAGCTGTTTCAAGGTCATCTTCGGCTTTATCTACTGCAGTATAAGCAGCACAGTTCAGCACTAAATCAGGTTGGAATTCAGCGAAAATCCGGTCAATCACCCTTTTATCAGTTATATCACAAACATCTTTGTCGCCAGACAGCACCTCAGCACCGCTCACATTCTTCAACTCTTTCAGAATGGCATGTGCCAACATCCCATTCCCACCTGTCACGAGAATCTTCATCTTAGATTTGCTATTAAAATCTAATTACCTTCCAATGTACGCATCCGAGTTTCTGACTTATACGCTTTCAAAACATCACCTATCTCAATTTTGAAATTCCCTCCAAATTTTATACCACATTCATTTCCACTCTTCACTTCATCGATAGTCTTTTCTCCTTTCTGCAGGCTACTTATGTAGCCATCTGCGACTTGCCCCTCACCTCTAAATACACGTACTTTTACTTTATTTTGCATAACACCTTTTGTCACTTTCCCACCAATAATCATTTCTTTTCGCTTGGTGTAAAAAATCCCCTTAACCTCTAGATGTCCAAGATCAAGCTCTACAATTTCTGGCTCTAGAAGTCCACCAAGAAGATTCTTAACTTCATCAAGTAAGTTATAAATAATCTGATATTTCAAAATTTGCACATTTCCTTTCTCAGCAAGTCTTTCGACCTGCATAGGAGCCTCTACATGAAAACACAAGATCACGGCAGAACTCGCAGAACACATATTCACATCTGACTCGGTAACATTACCAACTCCAGAATGAATGATACGAACTCCAACGCCTTCGCCTTTGATCTTCACCAAAGCCTCGCTGATAGCCCCAATAGATCCCTGAGTATCAGCTTTTAGCAGAACTTTCAGAGTCTTCAGCTTACCAGATTTAATGTGATCAATCAGAGTTTCCATACTGATTCCCATAGATCCTGCTATACGAGATCTCTCGATCGAAGCAATAGACGTCGCCTTGATTCGAGCTTCTTTCTCATTATTAACGGCCTGCAAAATATCTCCACTTTGTGGCGCCTTAGATAGTCCCGCCACCTGAGCTGTCCCCGACGGACCAAGCTCTTTTTTCTTTTTCCCAAGATGATCTCTCATGAGTTTAACTCGTCCATATGCGCTCCCAATAATCACAGGATCCATCACTTTCAAAGTTCCAGTATTGATAAGAATAGTCGCCACAGGCCCAAGACTTTTATCTAGATGAGCCTCAATTACTGTTCCAACAGCCGGTCTATCTGGATTTGCCTTCAGAGCTTCCATGTCAGCCACCAGTAGAATCATCTCAAGCAGTTGATCAATGCCATCTCCGGTCATAGCAGAAACTGGTACGGTGATTATTTTACCTCCCCAATCCTCAGATTGGAGCCCGTGCTCCGCGAGTTCACCCTTAACTTTTTCAACATTCACATTTGGCTTATCCATCTTTGTAATTGCTACAATTATTGGAACTCCTGCTTCTTTTGCATGGTTTATAGCCTCAATAGTTTGTGGCTTAACCCCCTCATCTCCAGCGACTACTAGAATTGCAATATCCGTAACTTTTGCACCCCTAGCACGCATAGCGGTAAACGCCTCATGCCCAGGAGTATCCAAAAAAGTAATCATTCTATCGTTTTTCTCAACTTGATATGCCCCAATATGTTGAGTAATTCCTCCAGCTTCACCGGCAACCACATTCGCTTCACGAATATAATCAAGTAATTTTGTCTTACCATGATCTACATGCCCCATAATAGTCACAACGGGGGGACGAATAATAAGCTTCGATTTGTCTGGTTCATCCAATAAATTCTCCAGATTCCCCTTCATCACATCCTCGATGTCTACATCTCCTCGAATACGTTCTAACGTAATCCCAAATTCATCAGCCAAGATTTCCAAAGTTTCGAAATCAATCTGCTGATTGATATTTGCCAAAATCCCATTTTTCATCAACTCCCCAATGATTTTCGCCGCATTAACTCCAGTTTTTTCAGAAAATTCCTTCACAGAAATAGTATCCCTGATCTTTAGTACATCTGCTCTTACAACCTCTTCCTCATCTTTTTTCTTCTTAACTTTTTTATCCTTCCCAGCCATTTTTTTACGCTGACTCTTGATAAGTTCTTTTTCCATTTCTTTCGCTACAATGTCATCATATATTCCAACAATATCCTCGTCAGATTTCAATTCTTCCTCAACCAAATCAGCAATATCTTCCTCAACCCCTTGCTCCTCATCATATTCAAAACCCAAGTCATCTAACTTGACTTTCAGCTCTTCCGCATTGATTCCAATGCGCTTCGCAAGATTTTTGAGAGTAACGTACATAAGTCTAAAGATTACCTTTTGCTCCATCTAATTTCGGAGCGGTAGCAGTCTACTAGAAACTCCCTCTAGATACAAAGGAAAATTTGTTCTATTTGGCCCCCAGATTCTAACCCCTATCTATTTCAATCTCTTCGCAAATACAGCAAGCATTTCATCTCTAGCTACGCCCTTAACAGTCTCTAAGGCTCTTACATGTCTAGATCTCATATGTCCAAGGTGGCTATATCTTCCGTTAAATCGAACAAAATCATCTACACTTGGCCCTATAAGTCCCAAGTTTGTACCAGCGCCAAAAGGCCCCAGCCTTGTAGATTCCTCAAATATAACACCATCCTCTAGTTGCCTTTCACCAGTAGTCAAAAGAGCTCTAGCTCTTTCTCCAGCATCAACCATACCTCTTGCATGATACCCACTAGGACTTCTAAAGTCATGAGGCTTAGGAGGGAAAGGAGATTCCCAAGGAAACCTTAGGCCTTTACGAACACCTGGTTCAGTATTTCCTGCAATATCCATTTTTTGCTGATTAACATTATGGTCAATCACATCCAATATACCATCTTCATCTATACTCCCTTCTCTTAGGCCCGCGATCAAATGCATTAGCATACGAGCTTCTGATTCTACTCTGTCTTTTATAGGATGAGGGTCTTGTTCAGTCCCAAATTGTAAAAGCCTATGCTTAGAAGCATCTTCGTGCAGAGCTATAAGGCCATTAACAAGGTCTTCTCCATGTAAAACAAGTTCACTTCTTTCTGCTGTCATAATTATATTTGATTAAAAAAATACCAGGAAAACAATGTACGTATCAAAAAACTATTTGTCAAATTCTTACTCCTCTAACATTGTCTGTTGCACATCCAAAAGCTCTTTTTCAGATACAGCGGGTTTTCTAGGGGAGACCAGCTTGTTTACAGCTGCTATTTGTTCTTCAGGATTGTCGATAAACCGCTTGAGATCAGTGGGTTTGAAGTTCTCCAATCGCATTTTCTTCTTCGTGGTTTCTACACTTTCTTTAATGTCGTCAGACAAGCTTCCTTTACGATGCATAACTTTTAATCCTTCGATAGAAGTCAGCAGATTTACAGCATTTTGCCGGCTGATGTGATGGTCGTAAGAAGCTATCAAATTCACTATATTTTCACGTTCTTTCGGGTCAAAGCTCTCTGCGAGCTCATAGTTCGTAATCCGCTTAAAGCTCGATAAAATTGCCTCAAATGCCTCAACAGGAATTACAAAGAAATTATATCCTTCTTCATAAAAATGAGTCTTCTTCAAATCAGCAAATTCTATAGTCGGGATGATAAAAAACACGGTATTGTAAATCTCATCTTTGTTTTTACTGGATTTAATCTTTTTAACAGTTTTCTTCACCTGCTCATTCAAATAATTCTGCAGTGAGCTAGATCGAGACATTTTCGCATCAAAAATTATGTATTGCCCTAAGAATTCAACCAAAAAATCAGGCTTCAGCGTTCCATCAAACGAATCGGGTAGGGAGGTGTTCTCATAAAAACTAAACCCAAGCTCAGGTTTCTGACACACCTCTTTCATAGCCGCTAGGCAGACATTCTCATGCTCATTCCAAACTCTATCTCGATCTGCTTCTTCCAATGCCAATCGCTCTTCATCTTCACGCCTGATACGAACTTTTTCATCCTCAAATGCCTTCCTAGATTCCTCTAAATCCGCAACGCGCTTCTCAAATTCTCTCTTAGTCTGCTCTTCACGATTTTTATAAGTAGTAACTTCTCTCGAAAGTTCCGCAGTTTTACTTTGAAACACCTTATTATCCGTCTCCAAACTCACTTTCTGTGCATACAATTCCTTTCCCTGACCAGACAATTTATCCCGATCCGACTTAGCTTTCCCAAGCTCAACCTCAAGCCCGGAAACCTTTTCTCTGTACGCCTCCTCAATCTTTTTCTCGAGCCCAGAATCATCTTTGTTTTTCATCTTCCAGACATTCACGCCAATCAACCCAATTATCGCGAGCAACATAATATATTCCATATTTCTTAAACTTAAAAATTACAAACGAATACTAATTACTTTCTATATAAAAAGTAAGGTGAGTATATCCTCAGTTGGTATGAACTTTCAAGAGTATTTTTCATCATCTCTAGCCTTGACAAAATAAAATTTTCCGCTAGCATGGAGTACTCGATAGATTTTAAAGCAATTCAAAATGCCAGTATCAAACGGAGAGCCTCGTTCAGAGGATCTAACAAGGCCGGGAGGTAAGATACCTAGCAAACCTGCAAACTCTTCAGAGCGTGACGCAGACTATCATTGGAGTAAAGATCCAGCGGTTATGATCCCCGTGGGAGCAGCAGGTGTAGTAGCTGTTCTATTCGGCATACACTTGGTCCGTAGCCAAATGGCTGAAACCAATGCCACAGAAGAGGAACCAACAGAAGAAGTTGTTCCTTCAGAATCAGGAGAGGCCTCTTGTGAAATAGAAGAATTCAACGAAGCAGACCTGATTCCAGATGAGATGAAAACCGAAGAAGCTAGAGCAGAGATGGAAAGAGCTTGGAGGTCGGCATCTGAGAGAATCGATGGATACAAGCCATGGGTTAAAAACTCTGCAAGTAGAGCCACCATAGCAGCTTCATTGACCAAGAAAGGTTGGGGATACCGGGACAGGCTTGGTAAAAAACTAAAAGTTGTAAAAAGAGCGCTTGCATACACTTCTCCAGGTACAATAGGTGCATATTTCAGTGAAGATGACGTGAATTACGCTAGGCATATTGAAGAGGTGACAGGAGTTCCTGCGGAATTAATTATTGCTGCGGGCATGATAGAAACGGCCGATACAGAATATATATATGGAGGAGACGGTGAAATGGGAAGTCGCCAACATATGCCAGGTACGGCAAGGAGTGGAGGCGAACGAGTATTTTATGGCGAAGGTGAAAATAACGGAGCTGCAGTAGAAATAGATGGCGTAACCATGACAGTTGGAAGATTTGGAGATTATGAAGATTCGGGAACGGGTGATCACTACATGTCGGAAGATCAAAGAAAAAGTCGCAGACATCATTTAACTGCAACTGCAGTAATTCTATGGAAGAAGAAACAAGCATTGGGTGAAAATGCAGATTGGCTAGATGTAATGGCAAAATATAATGGAGCACCAAGTTTTAGACCAGGAGATGATATAAAATGGTATGTAACTAATCCTCTCCACAATTCCCCAGGGGATATTTTGAGTAGGACTTACGTACTCAGAGCTGGATGCGCAATGGTAGGTGCCCGTGACTTAGTAAATCAAACTGCAGAAACCGAAATCCAAACTCCAGTCCAAGTCGAAAACACATCTCCAACAACGCTCGCGACTCTTCATAAAAAAGGATTCGGACTTGACGATCTTTATGAAGGTGGAATGAATGCAGAGCTTCTGATGAGGATACCATTAGCTGAGATTTCACAGCAGATAATTATTCCAGATCTCAAAAAAGCACCAAAAAGAGAGGAGAATTGGCCAGGTTTTGATATGGATACAATAATGACAATCTATTTCAAAGCTAGATTCAAAAGCCACATGGCAAATAGTAATGGCCTAAGAAAAGGTCCAGATGGTAGATGGGTTATTGATCCGGGAACCTTCAAAGCTGGAGTACCAGAAACAAGTATAGATACGACCTTTTCAACACGAAAAAAAGCCTCCCAAACAAACCCACCAACGCTTTCAGATCTTCCAATACCATTAGAGGAATTGATCGCAGCAAATCCTCACATATTTGGAGGAATAGCGATAGATGAAGGAGTCAAAGCTTATATGAGATCAACAAGCCTCCGCCCAGAATACGACGTCAAGTTCGTAGACGCGGCGAGAGCACAGGAATTCTGTGATGCAGCCAAATAAGACGAAAGTTCCAATAGAAACTATCTAAGAGCCAATCCATCCGCTTCAGTATTTTCTGTTGAACCAGTTTCAGTCTCAGTAGGAGTATCATTACTCCCAGCATCTCCACAATTATTGCAGCTTAGCCTTGTCACACAGGTTGCAAGGATAGCAATAGCTAGAAGGGGCAAAATAAGCCCACGTACACCTCTTCTAGAACCATCTACAGGTCTATTAGGCGATATAAAACTACTTTTATACTCAATAGTTGAAGAAGAAGTATTAAAGTTATATTGCTTTCCTTCCCCTCCATCAAATACAACCAGCAAATTAAGTGTACAGCCAGGCGAATACTCTCCCTGCAATACAGCTCTACAATTGCTCCCTCGGACAGATGAAACTTTTATATCACCAGGTTTATCAGGATGCCACTCAACTTTAATGAGTCCATCACTACTTGTAATAGGAGTATATTCTCTCGGGGCTTCTTCCAAAGTTGGTGCCACATCATCTACTTTTTTCCATCTAGCCATTTTAAATTTATTTAATTAAATATTTTAGTTGTTATAATTTAGTCTTTCAAAGCCTATCTAACAGCTCCAGCTACTCCTCCTCGAAAAGATCTTAAGAGGGTCAAAACTCCAGGATCCCAATTTACCTGATCTAATGCATAGTCAGCGACCAATCGACCACTTTCATAAATTTTAATTAGATCTATCTCGCCTCCATGTCGAACATATCCATTTCCTCCTTCAAACTCACGCTTTCCTCTTGCACACCTCGTGCCGTTGTATTCAACCACCCATGATCCTGGCGTAGTATCTACCACTAAATTCCCATCATTACTCCTTAGTACAGGGTAACTCCTTCTGGCGGTTTCCGAACCATTATTTGTATTGGTCTCTGTCATATTTATTTAAAATTAAGAGTGCTTAATTAAAGCACATTCAGTCTAAAAGTCAACAGTTAATTGTTTTGGCTTTGTAAAACTCGAGCCGAAGTCGTACAATCAAACTCCGGCAATTATCCATTCAAAATGACAACTGTTTTCGAACAAAGATTAAAGAATTTAAACCCTGAGCAGAGGAGGGCGGTTGAAGCTATAGAAGGGCCAGTGATGGTTGTGGCGGGGCCCGGGACGGGTAAAACTGAGGTTTTGGCAGCTAGAATTGCAAATATTCTGCAGAAGACAGATTCACAGCCCCATAATATATTATGTTTGACCTTTACGGACGCTGGAACCATTGCCATGAGAAAAAGGCTTACAGAATTTATAGGATCAGAGGCTTACAAAGTGAATATCTACACATTTCATGCTTTTTGTAATGAAGTGATTCAAAGTAATCTCGATTATTTTGGGAAAAGAGAACTTTCTCTGGTATCAGAGCTAGAAGTTGTACAGTTTTTAGAGAATTTGATAGATACTTTCCCAACTTCTCATGCGCTGTATCATGTTTCGAGTTATCACGAAGTGGGCAGATTGAAACATCTTTTTCGGACTATGAAGGCTGAAAATTATACTGCCGAAAACGTAATTGAGGCTGTGGACACATACCTACAAACCTTGCCAAATGAACCAGACTTTCAATATAAACGAGCAAACTCATCGAAAGGAATTCAGGCAGGGGATCCAAACCAACGTTTGATCACTGCAGAAACAGAGAAAATGGAAAAACTAAAAGCAGCCGCAGGAGAATTCCCTCGTTATCAGGAATTTTTGAAAGCTACCAATTGTTATGATTATCAAGATATGATTTCTTGGCTTGTGAAGGCTTTTCAGGAAAACGAGAACATGCTGGCAACTTATCAAGAGAGGTTTTTATATATTTTGGTCGATGAATATCAAGATACAAATGGTTCTCAAAATGAAATTATCAATTTATTAACGAATTTTTGGGATAATCCAAATATTTTTATAGTTGGAGATGACGATCAATCTATTTTTAGGTTTCAAGGGGCGAATTTGCGCAATATCATGAGCTTTTACGAGCGTCATAAGGCTTCCGTGGAGAAAATTATGATCACAAAAAACTATCGTTCTTCACAGAAAATTTTGAACACAGCGGCCTCTTTGATTGAAAAAAACAGCGAACGTCTCATAAATGAAATTCCAGAATTAGAAAAAAATCTCACAGCTTCCAATGCAGATATTGCGACCTCAGAAATAAATCCAACGGTAAGTGAATATTACAATACTGCACATGAAGAAGCGGGCATCGCAGAGATTATAGAAAACCTACATTCGAATAATATCGATCTATCAGAAGTAGCAGTGATCTATCGCGAGCATAGACAGGCTTTCAATATCATCAAACTTTTGGAGCAAAAGAAAATACCTCTAAATGTAAAAGAATCTACAAATATTCTATCGCTTCCATTCATGAAGACGATTTTGAATATATTGGGATATATTTCAGGGGAATTCGAAGAGCCATATTCTATGGAAAGATCTCTTTTCCACCTGCTTCATTATGAATTTTTTAATATTTCCGTACGGGATATAGCGCTGCTTTCAGCGAAATTAAAACAGCTCGAAGTAGAACATAGAAAACGAAGGCATTCTTCAGAAGGTATTCAGCAATTGCCAAGTCTCTCCCCAAGCCTACGAGAACTAATAGCGGACGAAGCGATCTTAACAAGCCTAGTATCGGAGGATTCAAAAAGGAAGATTCTGACACTGGGAGAAGGGCTGAATCGATGGATCGGAGCGGTCCCAAGCCTAAACATATTATCACTACTCGAAACCATTCTTGAAGAAGCAGGAATCTTAAACAACATCATGAATTCCGATAAGAAAATTTGGAAAATGCGCATACTCACGACTTTCTTTAATTTTGTAAAAGAGGAATGCTACAAAAACCCAAAACTAACTCTAAAAGAGCTTTTGAAAATGATCTCCAAGATGGATGAGCACGGCATCTCTATGCCACTTTCGAAAATGACATACGCACGAAAAGGAGTAAATTTTATAACAGCTCATTCATCAAAAGGACATGAATTCAAATACGTTTTTATCATCGGCTGCAACGCAAAAGCCTGGGATAAAATCAAAGGAAGAAGAGGTCAATTCTCATTTCCAAATACACTCACATTCTCGAACACAGGAGACGATACCGAGGAGACCCGCAGACTTATGTATGTAGCACTTACGCGAGCCAAAAAGCATCTGAATATTTCATATGCCATGCGTGACCTAAACGATAAGGAAATAGAACGCAGTCAATTTGTGACAGAGATATTGGAGAAAAACCCTGATATCAAGCCAGAAGAGAAATCTCTGCCAGATGATAGCATTGCACGTTATCATCGCTCATTGATGAGCAGTATGCAGAGAAAAAACGTACAGATTATAGAATCAGAATACCTGACAGATCTTCTCAAGGATTACAAACTTTCTCCGACTCATTTGAACAAATATTTGCAATGCCCGGTAGCATTTTACTTTGAAAATATTTTGAAAGTTCCGCGGCCAGCTACGGAAAATATGGCCTTTGGGATCGCCGTGCACTATGCATTAGAAAATTTCTTCAAAAATGCTAAACGTTTGAATTCATTTGGGGATTTGACCCTTCTTTTACAATATTTCAAACAGGGAATGGAGTTAAATCAGCCATTTTTTACATCTCAGCAGTTTTCCCGCAGACTTGAATATGGTTTTGAAATTTTGAAAGGATACCATGCAAAATACAAAGACACTTGGAACACTAATGTTCGACTTGAATATTTTGTTTGGAATGCTTCGCTAGAGGGAATCCCAGTCACAGGAAAGATAGATAAAATCGAGTTTAACACTTCGTCGCGAAGCGATGAAGTACTCTCTTCTACAAACTCAGCTCCCCCTTCTACAAACATGGAAACAAAAGTCATCGATTACAAAACGGGTAGCTTTGCCTATGCTTTGCCCCATATGAAGCCTCCAAGTGAAAAAGATCCGCTCGGTGGGAATTATTGGCGACAGATGGTTTTTTACAAAATTCTCACAGATCTTGATACTCGTGAGCCATGGCGCATGACTATTGGGGAAATAGATTTCATCGAAAAAGATTCCCGCTCAGGAGAGTACAAAAAAATCCAGATTCCAATTACACATGAAGATACAGAAATAGTTAAATCTCAAATAAGAGACGTTTATGGCAAGATAATGCGTCACGAATTCAGTCACGGTTGCAACGAAGAAACCTGCACCTGGTGCGAATTTGTTAAGGAAGAATATAGAGTAGGGGCGTTGTCTTAATTCTCCCGCCGGCGGATGAAAGATTTTAAATTTGTTTTATAATTTAACTCCCGGGAGTAACTTTTGTACGATATTTCGTACGTTTTCTGTGCCCGGGCACAAGCCTGATTGACATACCTGTTAAAATGACGTAGAATAGCCACTCGTAATATCGTCAAATGGCAAAGCGTTGTAGTAGCCCAATTAAGGTTTCAGATGACAGTCTAGGTAGGGCAAGGGATGAGCTTAAAGTAGGAGACTATATAGTTCCCATGGATATAGCTGGAGAACCTAGCATTTTAAGGATTAGCGAAGATCCAAGGGTAGTTAGTAAAGAATGGAGTGATATACAGCTACTTCAGTATTATTTTGGTGAGTTTTTAGTGAATCCACGCCTAGTTGTGATAAAAATGAGAGGAGGGCTTGCACATGCAATTCAAACAACAAAAATCGATTCAGAAATGATATATGAATTATTTAATTCAAGAACTGTTAAAGGGCATATAAATACTCTCGAAACGGCATCAGAAAAATACCAATTTCTGGTGTCACTTAAAAAATTTCTAGATGCATGTATGGCATTTGGAGCAGAGCAACAAAGATTAGTAGATTTATCTAAATTTGGACAAGGCAATGTTCTTTTTGAAGGATCTAAAATTTGGTTAGTTGATACAAACCGACTTTTCTCTCTTGATAGTGCTATAGGAAAAACAATAGCCAGAAATATTCTTGATATTAATGAAGAGATATTTGGTTTGAATTCTTTAGATGAAGAATCCATATTGAGCAAAATTAAAGAAAGATTCGATATAGAGGACGATCAATATTCAAGAAAAATTTTAAAAGAATTAATGGAGGGGCGATTGAGTATAAGGAGGGCTCATTTAAGGCAGATGCAGCAAGGAATGGATCAATTACGTATAAAAGGCGAGCTAAGATACGAATAAAAAAAAGACCCCGCTGAGGCGAGGCCTTTTTGATTCTTAATTCTCTTTAGAGGATTATTCCTCTTTTGCTTCCTCAGTAGGAGCTTCTTCTACTTCCTCTTCTTCAACCTCAGGTTCAGCCTTTTTCTCTTTCTTAGGAGCCTCTACTTTGTCATCACCACCTTCAAGAACTCTCTTGATAGAGCTTTCTCGAACAGTTAGGGCGATTCTGTGTTCTTTCTCATCGATAGTGATGATCCAAGCATCGACAGATTGCCCAGCTTTGAAGACTTCAGTAGGATCAGTAGGTTCTTGATCTTCTGTAAATAATTCAGAAATATGAATAAGACCATTGATTTGGTTAGTAAGTTCAACAAATACTCCAAATGGAGTGACTTTATTAACTTTAACCTTAACTTTTTCTCCAACTGGGAATTTACCTTTGATATTTTCCCATGGATTGGCAGTTAGTCTCTTCATAGAAAGTGAAATCTTGCCGTTTTCGATACCGATAACCATAACTTCAACCTTATCACCAACTTTTCCATAGTTTCGAGTGTCTTTACAATGTCCCCATTCGATCTCAGATACATGCACAAGCCCTTCAACCTGTCCAAATGTAACGAAAATACCAAATGCGACAATACCTGAAACCTTACCTTTAACTTTTTGACCAATTGCAAGTTTTTCAAGAGTTTTCTCACGATCAGCTTGGAATGCAGCTTTTTCAGAAAGAATAAGTTTCCCATTATCTTTATCAAGATTTAGGATCTTAACTTCTAAGTCGATTCCTACAAGTTCTTTTAGCTTTGTAAGGATCTGAGCGGCATCAGCTCCATTTACACGAGGGTAGTGGAGTGGCGCAAGCTGTGAAACAGGGATAAACCCTTTGATTCCATCAAGGTCAAGTAGAAGCCCACCTTTGTTTGCCTCAGTTGCCTTAACGGTAACCGTTTCATCTTTTTCGTAAGCGTCGATAAATGTTCTCCAAGTCTTTTCTTGACTTGCTTTACGGAAAGAAAGGACCGTAAACCCTTCGTCATTCTCTTCTTCGAGAACAACAGCAGAAATAGTATCACCAGGACGAAGATCCTTGGCAGTATCAAAAGCGTCTTTAGTTTCACGCCCAACAATACTTCCAGTTAGAATTCCGCCTAGGTCAACCAAAATGCAGTTCTTTTGAACTGAAATAACCTCACCTTCAACAAGCTCTCCAGGAGTAACTTTCATAGGAACGAAATCCTTCATAAGAGCGTCCATAACATGAGGTTCTGTTTTTGTTGCAGCCATAAGCTTAATATGTGCGACTTTCTTAAAATATATTTATATGCTTCTAGCTACGTGTCGCCTATAGCTAAGGAGCAGGGGGATTCTAATTGTAGGAAGGTCAAAATGCAAGAGGAAATCGCTAGCCAAAACCATTAAGAAAGAGAATTTACTTCACTTCCGCAATCTTTTTAGCAGCAACTTTCGTTGGCTTCAAAGTAATTTTATCTTTCGATAAACCAATTGTAAGAGTATCTCCTTCTTTGATCTTGTTATCAATCCAAAGATCTGAGAATTGGTCTTCAATTAAGCTTTGGAGTTTTCGACGAACCGGTCTAGCTCCAAATTCCGGGTCATAACTAACATTTGCGAGATGGTCGAGGGCTTTTTCACTAAGCTTAAAATGAATGTCTTTATCAGAAAGACGTTCTTCGATCTGAGCTACGTGCAGTTTCACGATCTTTTTGATGTGTTCATGCTTTAGCGGACGGAACACGAGTACGCCATCCAAACGATTGATGAATTCAGGTTTGAAGTGTTCTTTCATCTTCTCCAAAACCTGGGCTTTTTTCTCTTCATAAGCTTCTTCAGCTTCTGCTAATTCGTCTTTGCTAAGCGAAAACCCGATCTTCGCGGCCTTGTTTGTAAGTTCTTCAGAACCAATATTCGAAGTCATTACAATAATCGTGTTTTTGAAGTCAACTTTGCGACCTTTACCATCCGTCAGTTCCCCATCTTCCATGATTTGTAGGAGGATATTAAATACATCTTGATGAGCTTTTTCCACCTCATCAAATAGTACGATAGAGTAGGGGTGCTTTCGGATTTTTTCTGTTAATTGGCCACCTTCTTCATAACCTACATAACCAGCAGTTGTACCGGTTAAACGTGAAGTGTTGTGGCGTTCCATGAATTCCGACATATCGATTTTCACAAGAGCATCTTCGTTATCATAGACCTGCTTAGCGAGCTGTTTTACTAGCTCTGTTTTACCAACTCCAGTTGGCCCCATAAACATGAAGGCCCCGATAGGCCGTCTGTGATTTCCAATTCCTGTCCTAGCTCTGCGGATCGCCTTAGAAACTCCGTGAACCGCCTCAGTTTGACCAATAATCACTTTCCCAAGCGTATCTTCAAGGTTTTTTAGCTTCTCAACATCCTGTGCAAGCAACCTTGAAACAGGAACTCCAGTCATACGTTCAATAATTTTCGCAACATCATCAGCATTAATACTTTCACGCTGATCTCTAGGGATTTTAACCTTTTTAGCTTCGTTGATAGATTCAATAAGTTTCAATTCTTTCGAACGGAGCTCTGCGGCCAATTCATATTCCTGATTAGCAACCGCTTGTTCTTTCTGTTTGGTGATTTTTTTAAGATCTTTTTGGAAATTCTTGATCGAATTTGAATGTTTAGGTGTTTTAATCACTTTTAGTGCAGCAGCTTCATCGATCAGATCAATAGCTTTATCCGGCAGAAATCTGTCATTTACATAGCGATGAGACAACTTAACAGCAGAATCCAGAGCGTCGTCACTTATAACTAAGCTGTGGTGCTCTTCAAATCCTTCTCGGAGTCCTTTCAAAATCGCCAGAGTATCCTGCACATTTGGCTCATCTACAGTAATAGGCTGAAATCTACGCTCCAGCGCCGAATCAGTTTCAATATGTTTTCTATAATCTGAAATTGTAGTAGCTCCAACCATTTGGATCTTATTTCGGGATAATGCAGGTTTCAAGATATTCGCTGCATCCAGACTACCTTCGGCACTACCAGCTCCAACGACAGTATGCAATTCATCTATAAATAAAATCACATTATCCAAAGTAGTAGCTTCGTCAATAATTTGCTTAATGCGCTCTTCAAACTCACCTCTGTATTTAGTTCCAGCTACAACCGAAGCCATAGAAAGTGATAAAATACGCTTGTCGAGCATTCCATCAGGCACTCGCTCATCAATAATCGCATAAGCCAATCCTTCAGCAACAGCCGTCTTACCAACCCCTGGCTCACCAATCAAAACTGGGTTGTTCTTTGTTTTACGCTGCAAAATACTAATCATTCTTTCAATTTCTTTCTCACGTCCAATCACTGGATTTAACTTCCCTTCACGACATTCTTTTGTAAGATCAGTTGTGAAGTAATCAAGCGCAGGAGTAGAAGTTTTCTGCCCAGGATCAGCTTTCTGCACTGGAGCAGGCTGATCAGGATTAGGTTGATTTTGCAAAACTCCATGTAGCCCACTTAAAAAGAATTCAAGAGGATTCATACCTTGAGCTCCCGGCGGCATTCCTTGGCTCATATCAGCTGGATTCCCAGCGGCACTTTTGCGCCCACCAGCTCCAGTTTTATCAGCTCCACCTTTCATCGCTCCCGCAGGAGATTTCAGATTATCAAATGTCTCAATAATTTTCGCACGTATATCTTCGGTACTAACTTTCATATTCTCCAAAATCACTGTAGCCGCTGTATTTTCTTGGTTCACAACAGCGAAAAGTAAATGCTCAGTCCCAACAAATGAATGCTCATATTCATGCGCACACTTCACGGCATCCTCTATAACTTTCTTAGCAAATCCAGATAATCCGCCTTGCTGACCAGGTTTCATCTGCGTATTAGCAATCCTCCCAACTGACTTAAGAACCAATTGCACATTATCTAAAGATACTCCAAATTCATTCAAAATAGACGCTCCAAGAGAAGACTTTTGACTCAAAACACCTATCAAAAGATGCTCAGTCCCAACATAGGAAGAAGTCATTTGCTTAGCAGTATCTTGCGCAATTATCAGGGCCTGCTTCGCCTCTTTGGTAAATTTTTCAAAACGTCCTTGATCTGTCATTTTTGTTTTTTTAAAGATGAATATATTGAGATGATCTTTCCTTCCACGATTAGAAATTTTTCAATTCCTACTTAACGTATTCTACCTCATTTCGCTATTTTTTTTAAGTCCCAGACTTACATCCCCGCTTTACTTTCACCCACTAATGTCCTGAAATATACTCTCCAAAAATCAACCAAAAAAAGCCCCAGGCCATATATCAGCCCAGGGCTTTTAGAAAAACAGATTAATTGCCTATATTGACACTCATACAGTTATTACTCTCATCCAACTCATTTTCCTGTTCATCCACATCTACACAAACTTCAAATTCATTATTCCCACCAATCAAATAAACTCCAGGAAATGAAAGCTCAACCTCTCCGCCAGCGCTCAAACGAGACAATGTACTTTGTTCTGGTTCAAAATAAGGATTCAACATATTTCCATTTTGAGAAATAGAAATGGCGAATTCTTCATCAGCGATATCTATTTCTCTCACAGGCTCATTACCAATATTTTGAACAATAAATTCTAGCTCATGACCAACAAAATCATATTCAATATCAGTCACTACAAGGTCCGAATTAGGCTCTGCTGGCTCAACCCCTTGATAAGCAATATTCACTGTCTCCACATCAAAGTAATTTATAAGATAACCATTGGTCCAATCATTAGTATAAAGAGTATGATTCATATCCGCTCTATCCGACCAAATAAAGTCAGCTCCCATGGCATAATATATATCGTAATAAGAATCTGTCAGTAGTGTCGTATCATCTTCTGCAGTAAGTTCTATAGAAAGAACTTGATCACTAGTTGTATCAGTGATTGTGAGATCGGCCTTAAGCACGTAAGCGCTTGAAATCCCCGCTGACACTCTTTGAGTCATATCAGTATCAATAATAACTTCGCCTCCTGAAATAGAGGCAGGCGCAACATTCAAAGGATTAGGGTATCCATCTAAATAAAGTTGATAATTATTAGATGATATTCCAATACCTGAATCCGTTATATCAAAAGTCACACGCTTCCAGTCCACATCTCCGGCGCTGTCAGCTGAGATTTCAAATTCATATACTTCTTTGGCTGCAACACTACCAGTTATTTCCGTAACAATATTCCCATTATTGTAAGAAACAGTTGGAATACTTTTTCTAGTTATGTGCATTTGCTGGTAATCATCTCCATCATCTGCCATGTCTATTAAGGTAGATGTATCAGTTACATCCATAGTCATAGCATTGCTATTTGAGAGAATCTGTAAAGTAGATGGAGTAGGTTGCTGATCAAGATAAAGATTCAAATATGAACTAGACTGATAGGCTTCATTTATATCGTCAACTTCGGTCAAAACAGCTAAATCAACATAGTCATCTTGGTTGATTAAATAACTAAATGAATCAAAAGTAACCATTCCATCATCCATCATTCCAGTATCAGTTAACAATCCCGTATCAAGAATATCCCCATTTTCAATATCAACGAGGAAGAAAGTCTCAAACATATCACTGAAATCATCCGTATTATCATCATTATGAAGAACTAACTTCTGAAGCAATACACTATCATTTTCAGGATGGAACTGTAATTCAGCGACAGTGTGAGTACATTCCAAAAGAAGAGGGATGTTATTTATATATGGCATACAATCCCCAGTAGGAGTGATCAAGCTTTCATATTCAGAATCAGACTGTGCAGTAAAAGTAATAGCTAATACTCCACCATTATTCAAATCAAAATTCGCAGACATCACAGCTTCTCCCGGGCAGTAACTTGGTCCTCCAGCACACTCAGGGGGATATTCAACTATTTCAGAATCACCATTGCTATCCGACACATCAAATTCAGTAACAAAAAGCTGTAAATCATCCACAGTAGGCCAAGTAAGAGAGACATCTCCTTTAATATCAAATTCCACAGATGATCCTGCGGGCAAAACATAATTCAAATTTGAGAAATTGATGTAGTCATCAGATCCCATATCCTCTACTGTCGTGAGAAGAGTGTTCGTGTCATGCTCATACACACCAATATTCATAAGCAAAGTACCATCTATGTCCACAACAGGTCCATCTTGCAAACTAAAGCTTTCTAGAGTGAGATCTTGAGTAAGGTCATAATTTTCAACAGTTACAGTTACAAAAGAATAATCAGTAACTCCCACAACTACATCTTGGTTATCAGGATAACCATCTGATCTATAAACACCAGCTGATACTGGTGTTGTAGCACTCTTTTCTTGAATTTCAGTAACATCAACAACTTCTTTTTTAGCTTTTTCTTTTACAACCTTTTTTGAAATCTCTTTCTTCACAACCTCTTTTTTAGCCATTTCCTTTTTAAGAAGCTCTTTCTTATCAACTTTAACTTCTCCTTTTTTCATTTTCCTCTCTTCAACCATTTTCTTCATTGTTTCACGAGACATCTTTTTTGCGACCCGTTCAGTCTTAACATTTTTAGCATTTTTCACGCTCGTCCGTCCGGTCAAGTCTTCTCCTGAAGACAAGGCAAACGTACTTAGTATTCCTACAGCCAGTGCCACAATTAGTGACCCAACGAGGAATTTCTTAGAATTTTTCATAAACCGTTTGGTTAGGATTTTAATAAAATTTACAAATCCTAATATTATATCATATTTATGCATGTTAGAGAAGGGTTAGAAATTAATAATTACTGTTAAAAGAAATCAAAAAATAAGACCCCCGAACATTGAAGTCCGAGAGCCTTAAACTTTATTTAAAAGATTCTATTCCCTGCCAGATCCTAAACCGCAACAGAGTAGGGGCTCTATCTCTGACTGAGGTAGTTGTAGATAGCTACAGCTACTTCGTTACGAGTAAGCTCACGAGCTGGCTCTAAACGATTTCCTCTGTCTGGGAATAAATTGTACGTATTAGCGATCCCAGCGTATTTAGCATACCAATCACCTCTAGGCACATCTGTGAATGAATGACTCATGTTTTGCTGTAGATCAAATGTCAGAGTAAGCATTTTCAGGAACTCCGCAGTGTTTACAGTATCAGCAGGTTTGAAAGTCCCATCAGCATATCCGTTTATGATGTGCAGAGCAGCGGCAGTCATTACGTATTTTGTGTACCATTCTCCATCCAGAACATCTCGGAAGACCCCACTATTTGAGTTATTAGGTACGCTCTCATATCTACTCAAGAGAAGGAATTTAGCTGCTTCAGCACGATTCACAGACCGAGCCCCTTTGAATTGTCCATCAGGAAATCCTCCAATAATTCCCCAGTGATAAAGCGACGCTGCCGCCTTACCAGCTAGAGTTCTAGTATTTGTGTCCGAGAACGGATTAGAAACGTTTCCAGAGCCTGTATTTACATCATTTTCAAATCCAGCAGGTGGAAGATCAATATTTGCATTATTAGAAGAAGAATTAGTCCCAGTAGTAACAGTTCCATTGAAAGGAGTGAATGTGTCAGGATCCTTAGTTGTTACATAGATTGTATTTGAATGAACTTTGTGCTGAACTCCGTCAGCTGTAACAGGATACATAGTGATAGACACCTTCCCAATCCCTTCTTTTTTAACTGTACAACGGAATGTAGGGCTATCGAAATCTGGAAAAGCCTCACAGCCAAGCATATGCTTATCAAAATTCCATACCCATCCACCATTCACAGAATTCCCCGAATCTACTTTCCTAGTAAATACAACTGTATCACCTTTCTTCACTTTAATTTCGCCTTTCCCTCTAGATACATAAGTAGCAGCAGGACTAGAGCTAATCTCTACATCATACTCAAGCCCGATAGGCCCAGAAGAATTACCAGAATTGTTGTTAGAAGAAGAACTTCCTGAGTCTATATGAAGTGCTGTCGAATAAGAATTATTGTTTTCATTTGATTCATTTACAACTCCATTTGTATGCGAACCTGAAGAGACATCAATATCTCTAAAGTTTTTATCAACTATAACTTCATATGCATTATATCCTTCATTGAACATATTTTTGAACTCTGCCTCCAACTGTCCAAACACCATCTCATCAAAAGTGTATGTATAAGTTTTGAAGTGTCCAGGAGAGAGCATTAATCCGTCATTTTTTCCAGAAAACCACTCATACATCCACCTTTCATTTTCATCTGCAGTATTTTGAATCCAAATAGGCATTCCAGTAGATGGGTAATTTGTATAGGCCGCCTCAGTTCCTTGGTTTTTCACAGTTACGTGCATTTCATAAGGAACAGCACGATATTCATTATCCTTGATAGACACAAAACTTACATTGGTAACAATAAGATCTGCGCCGCTCGTAGGGGCGCTTGGAGCTGGTTCAGGCTCCACCGTATCTCCATTGTTATCCTCGACTTCTACATGCACAACTTCAGTACGACAGTTATTGTCTTCATCTGATTCCTCAACAGCATTTAGGGCGTCCACACAGGCTTTAATTGTGTGCTCACCTCCACCAAGAGCACTTGGTTGAATTTGCGCATGTTGCCCATGCCCATTTAGGAAATTCTTATTAGAAAGAGAGCTCCAATTGTAAGTCCAACGTGGAGAACTCATATTATCAACGTATATATATGTATGCCCATTTGTAGTATGTGGCAGCTCAACATCTCCGTAACCTCTCACATCAACTGTCAGTATGTTATTAGAACCCTCGACACGAATATCAGAAACCTTAAGGTCAATCAATTCTGGCAGAGCCTCTGTATAAGTTAGATGTTGAGTAAGACAGTTATTGTGCTCATTCGATTCAGTAATCAAAGAGGTCGCATCTACACAAACACGAATCTTATGAGAAACATTTGCCGTCAATGGGAAAGTTCCAAAGGTTAATGGCTGAAAAGTTCCCGAACCGCCTTGCTCCATAAATCCGTCATTGGTAAGAACTCTAAAGTTATGATTTACACGCTGGATGTTATCTACATGAACATATACTCGTGCATTATCATTTTCTACAGGACCATTACCTAAATTTGTAAGCTTAATATCAAGCCTATTACTGTCAACATCTCTAGAAATTCTTGTAACAGTAAGATCAGGTCGAATAACTACTGGTTCAGGTCCTGATCCAGGCTCTTCAACTGGTTCTTCAACTGGCTCTTCCGCTTGACCTATAGTTTCAGTGCGACAATTGTTGAATTCATCTGACTCAGCGACCAAATCAGAATTATCAACACATACCATGACAGTGTGTTCTCCATACAAATTCATGGGTTTCATAAGAAGAAAACCATCTCTTTTTAAGAAAGACTTATTCAGGGTCATCCAATTGTAAGTCCATCTTGGAGAAATCATGTCATCTACCCATATATAAGTATAACCATTTATACTTGGGTCAGCATTTACAACTCCGGTGTTGGCCACTTTAATATTGAGTGTAGCTCCATCTAGGAAAATATCCTGAACGGTAAGATCAGGCTGAGGAATCGGTGAAAGAGCAAGTACGCTCTGAGAAAGCAATGCGAATACCACTGCTACGGAAGTCCCAATAGATAGGACGTTTTTTAGTAATCTTTTCAATTTAGACATTTTTATAGGGTTAAATTGTAAAATTGAAATAAGTTGAAATTTGAATTTTGAATTTTTTACGTTCTCACAAGCTAAAATGCGAAAGCTGTCAAAAGGTTACAAAAAAATTAATCTACAATCCTATTAGCCATCTTTATAAGGATAGACTCGTGAGTTTTTTCTGCCCAGAGAACGTATGCCTCATCCCCATCATTGCGCGAAGAGACTATGTACAGACCGTCTTTATCCTTGATAGGCCTAGCTATGAAACTCTCTCTAGCAATAACAAGATCGGTACTCTCAAAACTAAAAGGAATATCAGCTATAACATCTGACATCTTTTTCTTTTGAACTTCTATATACATAAGGTACGTGCCATCAAGCGGAGCGTCATTGAAGAGGTATTTGCCGCCTTGCCCCTGGACATACCAATTTGATGGATATTGCACGGTGAAATCAAAAGGGCCACTTTCGAAAAGACGATAACCTTCTTCTACTGTTACGACAGGAGCCTCATCATTGTAGATAATTGTCTTCTCCCGCCCCTTGGCTAGGTCTTCGCCATCTTTTAAGTCCCAATCCACGATAACTCCAGGAGTGAAATATCCATGCGTAACCACATTCACAACCCCACCTCGAAGTACCTCATATTCAAAAAGTGCCATATATTCGCTCTTGTCATCTTCATAAACAATATAAACAAAACTATTCTCTTCTTTATCAACGCTGAATTCTAATCGTTTCATTATGTAATTACTGCCGCCATAATCAGGAGTGAGGTCATTTAAATTTTTATTAAAATAGGCTTTTGCAAGAGCATAATCAGCATCTGCAGCCTCTTCCTCAACAATTTTTTCTACTTCTTTCATAGGGACAAATCGGAAAGAATTTACTATTGTCAGTAGCTCATTTTTAAGATTGTAACTTGGGTATTCTCCTGAAATTTCATAAATAAATTCATCTGTTCTAGATACAAAATAGGTGAATACACCTTCTTCCTCCACAAGGTATGATTTCAATGAATCAGGCCCAAGTAGAGTAGGGGAGGTGTTTGATTTTTCATTTAATATAAGCCATTCATCCAGAGATGACGCAGAGCCGTTTTCATGACGGGAAAGCGTGAATTTTGCACCATCTTTCTCAAATTCAATTTTACCTCCCTCGTCAGATACGAATTTCCAGGCAATCATATTTTCTATACGAAACCCAAGCTCAAGGTTTTGATATTTTTTAGGAGTTTCTTCCACTGAATCCTCTTCCACAGTTTCCCTTGAAATAGGGATAATACTTTTGATAGCAATAATCTCTTTGCCAGATTCAGTAACAGATACAACTTCGCCAATTATTTGAACACGGGCATCTCGATATTTGGCTTTATCTAGATCCAGAAATTCGCTGTAGACATAATAAACATCCTCTCCAGCTGTTTCTAGAATATGATCAGCTTTGCCTTCTACCGAGATTTCGCCGAGGCTTTTCAATGTGCCGACGTAGTCTACTTTTGCGCCCTCCATAGTGTTTTCTACTTCAGAACTTCCACATCCGGTCATAACAAAAAGAAAAACAGGTATAAAAATAGCAATTAGTATTTTTTTCATAGAATTTTAATTAAATTTTTATTTTTCTTAAAACAAACAAGACATTCTTAAAATAAATTGATCCCAAGATGTTCAAGCGCTCTATCTGTGATTTTGCGACCTTTTGAAGTTCTTTCTAGGAATCCGAGTTGGAGTAGGAATGGTTCGTACATATCTTCGATAGTACCTTCTTCTTCTGAAGTTGCAGCAGAGAGAGTGTTTAGGCCAACAGGGCCACCGCGAAATTTCTGAGCTATAGTAATTAGAAGTTCACGGTCATTTTGGTCGAGTCCCAAAATATCAATTCCCAGCATATCGAGAGTTTTCTCTGTGCTTTTTAGGTCTATTTCTGCAATATCATAGATTTCCGCGTAGTCCCGAACTCTCCTAAGAAGCCGATTTGCTATACGGGGAGTACGCCTAGATGCGCAAGCTAGTCGCTCAGCAGCTTTTTCATTAATTTTAGCTCCCAAGATTTTTGCAGAGCGAAGTAAAATAGTTGCAATTTCTTCTTCACTATAAAATTGGAGCTTATAAATATTTCCAAATCTATCATGAAGAGGATTTGAAAGCATAGAAACCTTGGTAGTAGCACCAATTAGCGTAAAATGAGGCAATTGAATCCGCATAGACCTGGCAGATGGCCCTTTGCCTATGATTATATCCACACAAAAATCTTCCATTGCACTGTATAAAACTTCTTCGATCGGAGCCTTGGTGCGATGAATTTCATCTATAAAAAGCACATCTCCATCTTGCAGATTGGTCAAAATCGCTACAATATCACCTTGCTTTTCAAGCGCTGGCCCAGAAGTTATTTTTAAATTAGCACCCATTTCATTTGCGATAATTCCAGCAAGAGTAGTTTTGCCGAGCCCCGGCGGTCCATAAAGCAGTACATGTTCAAGTGGCTCCCCGCGTTTTAGCGAAGCTTGCAAAGAAATACCCAAATTCGCCTTAATTCCTGCCTGCCCAACATATTCTACTAAATTCTGAGGTCTAAGCTTGTTCTCAAATTGGTCATACGTCTTAAAATTCCCCTCCACCAAACGATCATCCACCGCCTCAGCTCCATCGGCCACAGCCTCTCCACTACTAACATTTGCAGGATTATCTTCAATCATCTAAAAATATTTAAATTCCGATAGGCACTATAATAGATAGCCAGCTTCTATACAACTTGAAAGACTCTTCACATTACAATAAAGTTACATCGCAAAACTAATCTACACATAACCACCAAATTAACCAACTTACCTATAAAAAAACTCTTAAATACAAAATGGTCATTCAATGAGGGCATGAAAATCCTCGGGGTTTACGCTGCCCTAAACATAGCAATACTAGCCTTTCAAGAATTTAATTGGATAGCGGTCCCCGAAGAATTCACAGCTATTGCCCTGACAGCAATATACTCGATTACAGTTCTCACATTTGCTATTCCTTTGGGAATTCTTATCATAAAAAAACAATTAAAAGCAAAAGACCTAAGCCTCAATTTTCATTTCCACCCACATCCAATAAAACAAACAATCAAACTAGTTTTCCTCGGATACGGACTTCTGTTTCTCGCAGGAATTCTCATGACACTCCTATCTGTCATACTCCCATTCAACATCCCAGGGTTTGACCCACAGGAAGCCCTGCCTTTCCTCCAGGGCAACACCTCCACAAAAGTAGTTGGAGCCATAATAGTAGTGATAATTGCACCAATTATCGAAGAAATATTCTTCAGAGGCTTCCTACTGCAAACATTCTTAAAACGCTATTCATTTGTCCCAGCATCAATTATCACAGCCGGAATATTCGCCTTTCTCCACTTCCAATTCCAAACCATAGCAGGAATATTTTTACTCTCCCTAATCCTAAATTACCTCTACAAAAAAGCTAATTACTCAGTCATTCCAACCATCGCATTTCACATGGTAAACAACTGCATTGCCATGCTTATCTTCTTGGCTCTCGACCATATACCCGCTTTTTAAACACAAAAATGGCGCGCGAGGCAGGAATCGAACCTGCGACCAATAGCTTAGAAGGCTACTGCTCTATCCACTGAGCTACTCGCGCACTCTCTTGATAGCGAACCGCTTACGGGACACCATCATCCCTTCAAAAAGGGCAGGGGAATTCTATATAAAGCGTCTTCTTACGGCAAGAGAATATTTACAAAGAAATAATGATGGAACAGAATAAACCAACTCTCCACAGTCTAACTTACGGAGCCTAGAATTGTAGAGAGTTACATACGATATTGTATATATAAATTATATTGCGTCTAAAAACTTAACCATAGATGGCTTAAATAAAGACAAGGGTTATCTGCATACAACTTGTTACAAGAATGGCATATATAAGCGAAAATATTGAGTTGGCTATTGGGGTTAAATATAACCTTCGAAATGACTCGTAATATTGCGTCTAAAAGTGAAGAGTTGAAAGATATAGGCAATTGGAAAGGTTGAAGTTGAAGTTGAAGTTGAAGTTGAGGCTAAAACTGAAACTGAAGTTGAGAATATAATAGGGAGTGACGAATTGCGTCATCACAGAGAGGGGTTTTTCATAAAATAAGAGGTTATAGAATTAAAATTCATCGAAAGGGCTTTTCACCACCTGGAGACCATGGTCAGTTATTTTCGTGTAAACTAAGGTGGTTCTGATGTCTCGATGACCAAGTAAAGTTTGGATTTTACGTAAATCTACGCCATTTTCGAGAAGATGAGTAGCAAAACTATGCCGGAGGGAATGAAAAGTAGCGTTTTTCATAATTCCAGCTTTTTTAAGAGCAGTTTTGAATACTTGTTGAACTGTTCGCACGCTCATTCTCCCACCAATTTTGGGTTTAAATTTCCTCTCACTACAAAAAAGATAAAAATTCCCCAGTACCTGCCCACAGAAATCCGTCCCTAATTCACATTTTGAGTTCAATCCTTGCCGCCCAAAGAATTGTTTCTCACATTCTGAGACTCCAAGACCTCTTCGTCTAGACCAAAGAAGATCTTCAATATCTCTATACAAATTCCGAGGGAGTAAGGTGACCCTATCACGACCACCTTTAGGATTTCTCACATAAATAAGCCCTTTTTCAAAATCCAAATCTCGAATTTTCAAGTTAACCACCTCACTTACCCTCAACCCCGCCCCATATGCAAGCGCAATCATCAGTCGATGTTTCCGATTCACTAATGATTCCAAACATCTCATAATCTCACATCTGGATAAAACAACTGGCAATTTCTTACGCGTTCGCACAAATTTCATATCCACAAAAAAATCCACTTTTGCAACCTGCCGATAAAAAAACTTAATCGCACTTAAATATAGGTTGAGGGTCGATCCACTCTGCCCATCTAATTCCTCCAACAAGAAAAGTTTCACCAACCTTTCATCCACTTCCGCAAAACCTCGATTTTGCGCTTCAACAAAACAAAAATACCGTTTCAAACAAGATAAATAACTCTTCACCGTTTTAGAACTATACCGCCTAATCGTCAACTCATTTTTAGTCGCTTCCAAAAAAGTTTCTATTTGCCCCAAACTATGATAATTTGTCTCCATAGAGAGAATATTAAAGGATATTAATATCCCCCCTATACCACACAGACTTAAAAAAACTCTAAAATATCGCGCCTAAAAACGAGTTACATAAAATCCACCTACTAAATCAATAAAATGGGAAAAACATACAAAGACCTTTTTCACCTAAATATAAAGTATATTGAATACTTGCTTGAGAAGTCATTGTTGTCACATCAGTATACAAAGAACATATCGATTTCTGGCAGTTTAGTAGAAAATGAAATACGAGAAATATTTAAAAATATATTACCAAAAAGGTTTCACGTAACACACGGATATATTGTCTCCGCTGAAAGTAAATCAAAAGAGCCAAATATATCTCCACAAATTGATATGATTGTTGTTGATACTCTAGTTCCTCATTCAATATTCATCGTCGACAAAGAAAGCGGAATGGAAATAGTCCCTTTAGAATCTGTTGTAGGAATATTTGAAATAAAAAGAAAAATTGATAAATACAGCTTACTTGGAACAAAGAAAAGAAAAGGAGCTTTTGAGCATATACATGATATTATTTCAAAAGTTGGGGTAAATAAATATAATAAAAAGAAACTTTTACCTGGTGGGGTTGAACTAGGTGGCGGATTGACCGGAGGATATTGTGCAAATCCAATCATTGGCATAATTGGTTTAGAACATAGTAAAAGTTTACGTTCCAACCCAACTGCGAAACTAACTAAAGGAACTAAATCTCCAAAAAGTATTGAACACGTTTGGATTACTTCTAAATATAAGCCAGAAATCGATATTATTACTAGTTTAGACGGATTTATACATGCAATAGTGCAGAATGATCCTCCACATAATTTTGCAATTGCAAACCCAAGGGAGAAAAAGGCGACGTACAAATTTGGAACGATGGTGAAAAATAAAGAACGCTCTCAAGCACTCATTGTCAGTAGAGCTATTGGTTTCATACTGTACTATATTCAAAATACAGTAGGATCTAGTGGAAATATTGATAAATACTTCTTCAATGAGCACTTGAAATAGTAGGTGGACTCTGCGCCAGCCCTTCGGGACGCTGCACTCTGGCTTGGTCTTCGCTAAAGCTCGACTCATGTAACAAGTTTCTATCTGGTTCGTTCGCTTGCAGCTCACTCCACTCAAATTGTTTCCCTCGTTTAGATGATCATGTATTGTATCATCACTCTCGGTCACAACTTCAGATAGAAACTGGCCGTTACATGAAATACATTTCCCACTCCTGAATAAGGATTGGAATTTTGAGAACAAAGAACAAATTTGATTTCCCTTTTTTTTAGAAGGGGGAAACTAGCCTTCTTGTAAATCTGGATCTGCAGATAATTCATCTTT
>JABINC010000060.1 GCA_018697675.1 Candidatus Peregrinibacteria bacterium | reverse complement strand
CAATTTGAAACGAATTAACACTATTACGGAGCATAGATGGTAAACTAGACTTTATTTTCACGCACCAAGGCTTCTTTGTTTGCCCACAATAGAGTCTTCACTGATCCTCGCAACAGGCCTTCCAACAAGGTGTATCAATTCATTTTCTGCCAATTGGGACATTGAAAGATAAAGTCCGTGATTTCTGCTTTTTGACTCACAAGACAATAAGAAAAAAGCAAAAAACAATAATAGGGCTAAATATTCATGTTTGCCTATTTTCATTTAATTTTCCCGGATTTTAAAAAACTTATAAAATCATTTGTGACGTTGTGCAGATAACGTGGCCACCTTATTTTTACTCTGGTTGATCAAGTAAATCAACAGAAACAATTTGGGGCGTAGGAAAAAAATGATTGATGTCTATAATGCTAAAAAAGCATATAGACTTGCCTTTTAGGAAGATTCAATTAACCAATCTTATATTGTTGCCTTGATTAAGTATTCAAGTAAGCCGCTATCGCGGCAGTTTTTCACTTCAATATAATCCCACTTACTAATTCTGCCTATCTCTTGCGTTCCTATTTTTCCTTCTACAATTTTTGTAGATTATTTGGAATAACCGAAAAAGGAGACGCAAGATGAAAGATTGGTATAAAAAAGCCACAAAGATTTATCAAATCTCTGGTAAATGTGAAAGCACCACAAAGGCCTACGTCAGGTCAATGAGGATGCTCGTCGATTTTTATGGAAAAACTCCCGATCTCATTTCGGAAGAAGAACTGCAAGAGTACTTTCTCCATAAAAAGAATGTCGACAAATGGTCCAATTCAACACTGAGGATCGCTGTTTGTGGAATTCGACATTTTTATCAAGATGTTCTCAGGCGTGAGTGGCATCTCCTCGATATTTTGTCGGTTCAAAAAGAGAAAAAACTTCCCACAGTTTTAACGATTGAAGAAGTCCTTCAGATTCTCAACCAGCTTCGCAACTTTCGCCAGCAAGTCTGTCTGAGCACGATCTACTCTTGTGGTCTGCGAATTTTCGAAGCTGTCTCCTTGAAGGTGACTGATATCGATAGTCCTCGCAGAATGATCCATATCCACGGTGGGAAAGGTGCCAAAGACCGCTATGTTCCTCTGCCCGATAGTACCCTGACTCTACTACGCAAATACTGGATTCAACACAGACATCCCCAGTTGCTTTTCCCCGCTTTAAATTCTGGCAGTAATAACAATGGTAAAGGAAACACAGCCAGCCATATTGGTACTGCTTCAGTCCAAACAGCCTTCAAGAAAGCGATTCAAGCCTCACAGGTCGTGAAGCCGGGCGTTACAGTCCACACACTGAGACACTCGTATGCCACTCACTTACTGGAGGCGGGAGTTAATCTTCCTACAATTCAACGTTATCTGGGACACTCCAATATCGAGACCACCATGATCTACCTTCATCTGACTCATCAGGGGCAAAATGATGCTTACCAGAGAATCAACCAGCTTATGGAGAAGATCTCATGAAAACGATTCAGGACATCTTTGGAGCCTATTCTCCCAGCTATCTGGAACTCTATGGAGATAAGATACCGAGCCAACACCTAAAAGTGATTCAGGCGATTCTAAAGTGTAAAACCCCTGGAAGTGGAACATTGGTATACCGTTGTCAGCATTGCAGCACAATCCACACCCTTCATCTTGGATGTGGGAACCGCCACTGCCCCGGATGCCAGTACGGAAAGACGAGCGCTTGGTTGCAAAGGCAGTCCTTAAGGCAACTACCTGGTCCCCACTTCATGGTTACTTTCACTGTTCCCAAAGAGCTCAGAAAATTTATCCGCACTCACACCAGACTGGGATATTCTGAGCTCTTTTCCGCTTCTTCGGCGTCCTTGAAAAAGTTGGCCGCCGATATGAAGTTCTGCGGAGGGGAATACTCCGGTTTTATGGGAGTGCTGCATACTTGGGGAAGGCAGCTTCAATACCATCCACACATCCACTATCTTGTTCCTGGCGGAGCTCTTTCGCAAGACAAAGACAAGTGGCTCCCAACCACCAACAAATTCTATCTACCGGTTCACGCATTGTCTATGATATTTCGAGCCAAAATGAGAGATGCCTTTGATGCTGCAGGAGTCCTCAATCAGATTCCAGCAGAAGTCTGGCAACAGGCATGGAACGTCAATTGTAAGCCTGTCGGTAACGGGGCCTTTACTCTCAAATACTTGGCTCCTTACGTTTTCCGTGTGGCCATCTCGAATAGTAGGATCCTCAAAGTGGAAGAGGACAAAGTCCACATTCGGTACAAAAAATCGGGTAGTAATCGGCCACGAACTCTGGTGTTATCGGCCTTAGAGTTCTTGAGGCGTTTCTTACAGCATGTTCTGCCAACCGGTTTTATGAAGGTCCGCTATTTTGGTTTCATGAATCCGAACTTTTCCATCCCGTTGGAGAAAATTCGAGATCTGATTAAAAGCTCCGGCATATGTACGAAGAAGGAAATTCTTGCGATTGCAACCACAATCACTTTACCTGTGTCAATCATATGTTCTGAATGTGGTGGAAATCTTTTACTTCAGTGCATCATTCTGCCTGAACGAGTCTGGCTGCCTGGATAGTCAGAACGACGTTTCGTAGGAGTGATGATAATATTTTTTTTGATTTAATACTGCATGGTTCATTGCGGACAAAACCGGTGCGCCCTGAATTTACTATTCACGCCCCAAAAAGCACCCGATCTCACATAACTTTGTTCATTTCAAGTTAGGCGACGAATGGAATTACCAATTATACTCTTATACGGTTCTTTTTCACTCCAGGTCCTGCCAATTTGGACCTGATTTCGTCGCCCATTTTCAGATCCCAAATACCTTTTCCCTTACAACGTTTTTATATCCACAACCGGGCTTCTTGAATCGAGGATTGAAATCACCCTGTCGGCTGAATCAATCCTTTTCCATTGTATTGACTCCAAAGATTACGGATCAAATGATTTTGATATAAATTGTGGAAGATATAGATTCCATAAATAAATACGATGAACTAACTGAGATAGAAAAAGAAACTTTCATCAAAGCCAGAAAAGACAAGGGGGGCTACGGTTATTGATGGACTTGATGTGCAACTGAAGGCAACTGACAGTACCTCATATCGACAGTGTAAGATAGCTCTATCCCCATATCGTTTTGGGGCCTTTTGAAACAACCGAAAATGACATAAAAATATCAACAGAACGACTATTTTCATTTAAACGAGTGATACTTTTAAACACCTTTTTGTAGAATAGTTTGGCATTACTGGATTTTAGAAAGCGACAAAATTATTGCATGAATTTTTTTGTAAAGTCTTTCCATCCTTTGCGATAAACCGATCTTACTTTTT
>JABINC010000018.1 GCA_018697675.1 Candidatus Peregrinibacteria bacterium | reverse complement strand
TGAAATCTAAAGTCACAATTGCCTCAATATCATTTCCGCGAAGCGGTCCTCCTCGGCGTTTTGACCCCGATCGGCGACCTCCGCCCCCAAAGAACGATTCAAATACGTCAGAGAAGCCTCCTAGGTCAGAGAAGTCGAAGCCTTGATTGAAGTTCGCTCCACCAAATCCTCCAGCTCCTCCTCCAAATCCACCGGGCCCGCTAGCCGATCCAAAAGCATCATATTGCTGCCTCTTTTGTTTATCAGAAAGTACTTCGTAAGCCTCCGTAGCCTCTTTAAATTTTTTTTCAGCTCCTTTATCCCCAGAATTTTTATCCGGATGATTCTTTTGCGCAATCCTTCGATAAGCTTTCTTTATCTCAGATTCCGAAGCCCCCTTGTCGATGCCGAGTACTTTATAAAAGTCCATCCTGTGTATTTTTTTAAGTAATATACCTCGCTTCCTATCCATTATATCACATTCTCTTCAGTGGAATGTAGTAAAAAACGTGTCTTGAAGCCAAAAGATTCTAATTCCCCTCCCCTCTAAATGCAAGTTGATTTACACCAGAAAAATACCATAAAGTCAATTTAAATAGGCTGATAATCGAAAAAAGGCCTTTCCAAGCCACAAGCTAGGCATCGCCTATACAGAAAAAAACAAAAAATCAGTGTTGATTAATCGTTTGTATAGCCGACTAGTCGTGTGGATAGTCGGACATCCAGGATTTCAATCAAATGTATACGCGTAAAAAATGTATATAAAAGCCAAGAAGGTGATTTTGATTATGCAAAGTTTTTTATGTAAAAAACATGAAAAATGAAAAATTTAATTTGACTACTCGAATAAAATTTTGACTAGTCGGCTGACTAAAAATGCAAAATAAAAACCCTTGAAAATCAGCTGTATGTAGCGAAAAATCCAAGGTCGCCTATACATTAAATTTCATCAAAAAAGCACACTTGTCGAAAAAAGCCCAAAAAAACGAAGCCCGAGTAGTTGCAAATTAGGTTGATTTATCTTTTCAAAGAATATAACCTACTCCAGGTAACTTTATAACTAGTTGTAAACCGCACAGACAAAACAAAAACCGTAAAAAAACTTGTAACGTTTTTAGTAACATATCGTTTTAAAGCGTGAATGGGGGACTGTGTCCGCCAGGGATGTGCTTAAAAAGAATTTTCAGACTTAATTTTGCTCCTTTACAATCAGGTGTCATGAATAAACTAATCATTAGATGAATAAGAGCCGAAAGACTCATGGTGCGACTCGGTCGTACTATACCTTATTATATATACAAAATTTATTTTCCTTACTTTTCCTATTTATTTCTTAACCCAAATTTTATGGGTTCACTACGTAAGCTTATAGCTAGTGTCAGTGTGTTTGCTCTAATCTTCGCGATTACGGGCATCAACACGATTGCTAGCGCTTTCGTTGATGTTCCAGGGGGTGTCTGGTATGAAGACGCTCTAAACTGGGCAGTAGCGGAAGGCGTTGTAGATGACGCGGATTACTTTCGTCCTGCGGACAATATGAACAGAGCTGAAATGGCCAAAATGGTCGTTCAGGGTCTGGGAGTTCCGACGGACACCTCTGCAGGACCATCCTTTGTGGATGTTGCAGAAGGAGCGTGGTACTACGGTGACGTAGAAACTGGGGTAGCTAACGGACTGTTTTCTGGTTATACAGATGCAGACGGACTACCTACTGGTTACTACGGACCTGGTGACTACACAACTCGTGCAGCTGTGGCAAAGGTTCTTATCCTAGCATATGGATTCGAGCTCGCAGAATGTGCGACAACTTTCTCTGACGTAGATTACAGTGCATGGTACGGTCCTTACATGGACGCATCATGTAGCTACGGCATCCTTACTCAAGGTCGCCCAGGTGACCTAGTAACTCGTGCAGAGTTTCTAACGATGCTTGAAAGAGCAGCGAACTACGAAGCTCCAACCGAGGAAGAGGTTGTTGAAGAGGAAGAAGTTGTAGAAGTGCCAGCTTCAGATGGATCATTAATGTTGGCGGTATCACCATCAACTCCACTTCCATCAACTATCCCTTCAGATGCAGCTTCTGTTGACTATACTACATTTGCATTCACAGCAGTGGGTGACGATATAGCAGTTAACGGGCTAACTCTATGGAGAGATGGTCTAGGTTCTGAGGATGATTTCTCAGAAATCTGGCTTTCAATAGATGGATTTAAGGTTGGATCTGAGAGATCTATTAACTCAGACCAAAATGCAGTACTTACTCTTTCGAGAGACTACATCGTAGTTCCTTCAGGAGAAACTGTACTTGTAGATCTTAAAGCATCTATGGGAACAAGTGTTGGGGCAAACAGAACAAACAGACTAGGTCTACGTTCTGCAGCTGATGTTGACACTAATGCAGTGCAAGTATCAGGAACATTCCCAATGTATGGTAACTACATGACTACATCTTCTTACTCAGTTGGTAACGCTCGATTCAACAATGATGGATCGGCAACTACAGTTGACGTAGGAGACGTTCAGACAGTTATCGGTGAATTCGAGGTTGAAAACGAAAGCACTAACAATGAAGACTTCTTACTAGCTACAATTGATCTTGAGATCAATGGTTCTGCTAACTACGACAGTCTTGCTAATGCTACACTTTACTACCTTGGAGAACCGGTTTCAAATGTACTTACTCCACTAGATGATCATCTAAGATTCACTTTCTCTGACGGAGGATTCCTAATTGAGGATGGTGAAACTAGAGACTTCGACGTGAAAGCTGACATCGTTAAGGGAGATGATAACGACACTATCTACCTACAACTAGACGATGACAATGACTTCACAGTTTACGTTACAAACACTGATCAAAACTATGCGGTTGATGTAAATAGAGAAAACAGTGGAGGTACTGCTAACACTGGTACTCTTTCTACTTACACAATCAATGCAGGTACGGTAACATTCGCTCGACATGCATCATCACCTTCAGCAACTGAAATTACTGATGATATCGACGGTGTTACATTCCTAGTAGCACAAGTTACAATTGGTGAAGACCTTAAAGTTACAGAATCAAGGGTATACCTAGATGCTGCACTTAGAACTAATACAGATGGTACGACAGCTCTTACATCTGCTAACTGTGCCGCTACAGCTACAATGAGTAGTGTGGTAGCAGCTAAGGTTGATGATGTTAAGATTTGGGACGGTTCACGTCTTGCGGCAGGAGGAGCTAACACGCTTAATACTATCGCTGCTGGAACATTCTCATCGCCAACTTGTACAATTGCTAATGCATACTACAGCTTTAGCGATAACTACGATCTAACTTCTGGTACTCACTTACTTTCAATTACTGGTGACATAAGTAACGCTGCATCTGCAAGCGAGACTTTCTCACTTTCATTTGAAGGAGGCTCAGGAGCTCTTCCATCTGACTGGCTATCATCTGAATATCTAGCATCAGGAGATGATGTAGACTCAGGAGATGTTAACGGTTCTGCTTCAGGTTCAACATTTACTATTGAAGCAGCAACACTTACTATATCTCGTCAAGATGGTTACCCAGATGATGAAGATATCGTAGTAGGTTCTGATGATATTGTTTTCCTAACATTCAAGCTTGAAAATAACGATGCAGGAGATGTAACTCTTACAGATCTTGACATCCAAGACGCAACTACAGATGTAGATGGAACACTTATTACAGGACTTGGTGTATACGAAGCAGGTACAGATAACCTAGTTGTAGATTCTCTACAAGACCTAGGTTCTGATGACACGGCTCAGTTTGATGGTCTATCATACGTAGTTCCAAGTGGAGGATTTGCACTCTTCGATGTAAGAGGTTCACTCTCTACTTCATGGGCAGTAACAGATGACCTTCAACTATACGTTTCTGGTGTAGAAGCTGATGATGTGAACAACAACACAGCAACTATTACTTACCCACTTTGTCTAGCAAGTTGTACTGGTGGTACTAATGACGCACTTGCATTCGCTAACTTTGATGTTAACGCTGGTGCGCAAGTTACAATTGCATTTGATGCACGTAACGATAGTGACTACGTAGAGCTACAAGTTCCAACTGGATCATGTTCAGACGGATCTTGTGCAGTACGTGTTGCACAACTTGAATTCCACCCAGTATTCGACGACGTAATCTTGAAGAAACTTGTACTTGATAACGCTGACGACACAGAAGACTACTCTCAACGATTTGGAACATTCTTCCTAGTTGATGAAGCTACTGGTGACGTTCTAGACACAGGTTCACTTTCTGATGATGACGACGATGGATACGTAACGTTTGATGGATTCTCTTATGTCCTACCTAAGGACGAGTACTACAACCTAAATGTACTTGCAGAGATCAACAACATCACTCGTGCAGCACAGACTGGTAAATTCCTAAAACTATTCCTAGATCAAACTGATATGGGAAGTGATGTTCTACAGATTACCTCTGATGCTACTGGTTCAGACATTGATGTAACTGACACGACACTGATCATCAACAACGCTGATGAGACTGATTCTTACCTTCAGACTCACATCGCTCGTCGATCAGTACCATATATTACTTACAACAATGACGAAGTTACTACTACTATCACTGGTACAGTAACAAACAAAGAAGTTTACAAATTCACTGTTGCAGCTGACGAAGCTGGAGACATTGAATGGGAAAGACTTACTTTCGATGTATCAGAGACTGCTGGTATGACTTCAGCTAATTACTACCTATACGTAGAAGGAGAATCTTCTGCTATTAACTCGGCAACTACTGTTGCATCGAGTGAGGTAATAATTGATCCAAGTTCTATCCAGTCAATTCCTAGGGGTCAGTCTACTACTTACGTACTTAAGGCTGATATCACGATCAACTCTTCAGCACAATCACAGACTCTGTCTGTTGAACTAACTGCTCAAGACGACACTGCTCTAGTTTCTGGTGATTCAGTAGGAGACCTATACGCTGCTTCAGACTTCTTATGGTCTGATAGAGCTGCTCAGTCTCATACTACTTCTACAGACGACTGGACGGACGGTTACGAAGTTGATTCATTCGACGTAGAAACTGTAAACGTTGGTTACCAAGGTACTGGTTCTTAGTACTTTTCTAACTATTCGCTTTGAGCGAAAGTTTACAGCCTGATAAAAAACACCCTTCCCGGGAAACCGGGAGGGGTGTTTTTGTTTAACTAGATTCCGCCGGAAGGCGGAATCCTCTCTTGAAAATTAACCCAAAAAACGGTACTCTCGCACAGTCAAAAAGACATAAAAAAACTAATGAATAATCATGGCAAAAATACTTATAACAGGAGGGGCAGGATTCATAGGTTCGAACTTTGTACATTATTATTATGGTGCTCATCCTGAGGATGAAATTGTAGTTTTGGATAAGCTTACATATGCCGGTAATTTAGCAAATCTTGCGATCCTGGAAGGCCAGCCTCGCTATAAATTTGTAGAAGGAGATATCGCAGATCAGAAATTCGTAGCCGATTTATTTGAGCAAGAAAAATTCGATGTGGTTGTGAATTTCGCTGCTGAGAGTCATGTGGACAAAAGCATTGAAGAGCCAGGAATTTTCATCGAAACCAATGTACTCGGTGTAAATAACCTTCTTATGGCCTGTAAGGACAACGGAATGATACGATTCCATCAAATATCAACTGATGAGGTCTTTGGCGACCTAGGGGACACCGTAGGGACGTATTTCACAGAGGAAACCCCGTATGACCCAAGTTCGCCGTACTCGGCCTCTAAGGCATCTGCAGATATGCTCTGTGGTGCATATTTCAGAACATACGGCCTACCTGTGACTATCAGCAATTGCTCCAATAATTACGGACCTTATCATTTTCCAGAAAAACTAATTCCATATTTTTATAAGCGTGCCAGGCAGGGGCAGAATCTCCCAATTTATGGAGATGGTACTCAAATCAGGGATTGGCTATATGTAGAGGATCATTGTACGGCCATAGACGCAATTTTGCAGAAAGGTAAGATCGGGGAGATGTATTGTGTAGGTGGGAATAATGAAAAACAAAATATAGAAGTAGTGAAAACGATTCTTGATTATCTTGGGAAGCCGTACGACTTGATAACTTTTGTGGAAGATCGAGCTGGGCATGATGTTCGGTATGCAATCGATGCTTCAAAAATTAAACGTGAGCTCGGATGGTCTCCTTCGGTAACCTTCGAAGAAGGTATCGAAAAAACTTTAAAATGGTTCGACGAAAATGAAGCTTGGTGGAAGAATTTAGAGGCACAGCACAACAAAGAATAGGCCAAACCTGCCATAAGACAAAACCTAGCTCTCTAATTTCAAAATTGGAGGTAAAGTATCGTTAAAAACGCCAAAATTCTCGTTTTCAGCCCATTCACGGAGAGACATACCCTCCAGGTCCTTTTCGGATACGATAGCGTCTGAGAGAGGCCAAACAATGCCTATCTCCGGATCATCATAACGAATGCTTGCTTCGGAGTCTCCATTCCATGTTCCGGTGCATTTATATTCGAGAATTACTTCGTCAGACAATGTCAAAAATCCATGTGCGTAGCCCGGTGGAATCCAGAACATTTTATGGTTTTCTTCCGATAGCTCGACAGATGTCCATTGTCCAAAAGTTGGTGAGCCCCGTTTGATATCTACGACCACATCAAATATTTTCCCCTTAACTGCTCGAACTAATTTTCCTTGATGAGGATTCCATTGAAAATGTAGGCCGCGTAGCACCCTTTTTGCAGATTTCGAAAGATTATCCTGCACAAATTCAGAAGTTAGCCCAAATGCATGAAAACGCTCTTTTTGATACACTTCATGAAAATACCCACGACTGTCTCCATAGACATTCGGAGTTAATACATACACATCTGGAAATTTAGTTGGCTCAATTTTCATATATATAATTTAGATTAGCAAAGGGATTATATTGTTTTGTTGCCTCTAAGACAACCTCTAAGAGGCATTGCCTACACTTCTCAAATGCACTAGAATCTCGGTGCTGATTTAACCAAAAAACAATGATTAAAGGTGTAATACTTGCGGGAGGTTCTGGGACAAGGCTTCGGCCGATGACAAAGGTGACTAGTAAACAATTGTTACCACTTTATAATAAACCAATGATTTATTTCCCAATCCAGACTTTGCTGGATGCGGGAGTGAAGGATATTTTGATAATTGTGGCGCCTGAACATGCGGGGGATTTTATAAATCTACTGGGTAGTGGAAAAGGATTTGGAGAGGACATAAATTTTTCTTATGAGGTTCAAGATAAGCCGCTCGGCCTCGCTCACGGTCTCGGCCTCGCTCGCAGCTTTGCCTACGGACACAAATGTTCGCTGATCCTCGGTGACAATCTTTTTATCGATACATTCAAAGCTGACTTCGATGAGTTTGATGCGTCAGGGCAGGGAGCTGTAATTTTTGCAACAGAGGTTCCAGATCCTCACAGATTTGGAGTTATTGAATTTGATGAAAATATGGATGCAATTTCAATTGAAGAAAAACCAGAGCATCCAAAATCAAATTATGCACAGACAGGCCTTTATATTTATGACGAACATGTATTTGATTATATAGATCAGCTGACTCCATCACCTCGTGGCGAACTTGAGATTACGGACTTGCATAAAATCTATCTTGAAAAAGATGCTCTCAAAGCAAGTTTGGTAAAAGGTGTTTGGCAAGACACTGGAACATTTGAAAGTATGTTTGAAGCTGCAAGTATAGTCAGAGATATAGAATTAAACAAAAACTAAAAACATCACGATGTACGACATCTCTCATAAAAAATGCCTGATTTTCGATTTGGATGGGACTTTGGCGGCCACAGAAAGAGCCAATGCACTCGCATATATCCATGCATTTTCTGATATGGGGGTAGAGATCACAGAGGAGGAATATGAGCAATATTTCGGGCTGGGTACGCCAGAACTTATAAAAGAGCTTGCACCGGATATGACTGAGCAGGAAGCTCTAAATCTTCGCAAATTAAAAACAGAGTATTACAAAAAAACATTCCAATCTATAAAATTAAATCGGCCACTTATTCAGCTTCTAAAATCAGCAATGCACACTCACTCAATTGGGCTTGCGACAATGGGTAGCAAAAAGAACGCAATGTCTCTCCTAGATCATTTTGGACTCACAGATTATTTTGACTATATAGTGACCCGAGACGATGTAGAAAAAGCTAAGCCAGATCCAGAATGTTTCTTGAAAGTCGCTACTCATCTTGGAGCGATGCCGGAAGATTGCCTGGTTTTCGAAGACTCAACTTTTGGAATCGAAGCCGCAGTAAACGCTGATATGGATTACATAAAAATCGAAATGTAATTAATCATCTTATCTCGATCTTTGAGTCATCAGTTTTGAGTTTTTTACCTTTGAATGTATTTTCGAGAGTTGATTTTTTGAGATTATCTTTGAATACAGAATCAATCACATTTATTGTAGCCCCTCCAAAAAACTCTTTTTTCTGGTAAGCATTAAGTGCAGTTTTATTGCCGTCAAAAATATTGTTAGTAGCGGTAACTTTCGAAAGATCCTTCGCCTCAATACCTATATTGCATTGTGAAAGTAAATTGTTTTCGACAGTGGCAGAGCTATTTTCACCGACGCTTATACATTTATCACCTGACTTCTTGATAATATTTTCGCGTATAACTACAGTGGATCCTGAAGTGTCGATACTGTCATTTCCATTCCCATCAAATGTACTATTTTTCACAGTTCCCACAACAAAATCCAAATCGATTGCATCTGCAGAATTATTTTCAAATACCGAATCTACAATAGTCGCAGTTGCATATTTAATGTTAAGCCCATCATCAGATTGAGAGCCTTCAAATTTAGAGTTTGCGACAGTTATATTTCCGACATGATAAGCAGAGAACATCCCAGAAATATAAACATTGTTATAGAAAGTCTCACTTCCATTTTTCACGTTAACAAATTTAATGACACTGTCATTAGCCCCTTCTCCAATTAAAGCAAAAACACCAAATGGCTTCTTCCCTTTGGACTTTATGACAATAGGATTATTTTTCGTTCCTTCAGCGATAATCTTCCCATAAGAAATAATTGATTCCTTTTTTGCAATTTCAATCTGCACTCCTGGCTTTATAATTAGTTCCAGATTTGAGGGGATTGTCACAGTATCCTTTATATTTATATCCTTTTTAAGGATTATTTGATCTCCTTTTTGATACTTAGCTAGAGGACCCAAATTGGATTTTCCTAGAACGGCAACCTTGCCTGATCCTTCCATATAATTAAAGATATTCATAATTAATGGATCTCGGATTTCGAAATTATCAGATTTATAATAAGAATAATAATAAGGAATGAATAGGTATTTACCTTGTGTATTATCGTAATAAATTAAGTAGTCCAGATTCTCATTTCCAGTATGTTTTATGAAATTATAGAAATTTGTAAAATTGTCTGTATCTATGTACTTCTCAAGATCTTTTTGTTCCTGAGCTTTTTCAAGTAAGTCAGCAAGGATATCTTTACTATCTTCGTCGACACGTGGATCCGTAGTTATCTTGTCCCAATTCTCAACAGATAAGGTGTCGAATCCAGTTTTACGATATATATCTGTGTCAGAAGTGAGTTTATTTTTTTCTATAAATGCTTTACTAGGAGCTTCGATCAAATAGTAATCTCCTATGTGGAAGTTATTGGCTTCGACAGAGACGAGATGTGCTGATGGAGTAGGTAGATGCAAGCTCTTTGCCTCTGCCTGTGCGCGGACAAAATTCTCACTTTCATGTAGCCGCTCAATCAAGGAGAACTCATCATTATTCAAATAATAGTCATCAAATTTCATTGTAATAAGGTCAGAGTATTTATCCTTTTCGAACTTACCTTTTGTATCTAAATCATCAATTTTAATTTGTATTTTTTCTTTAGATTTTTCATTGAAGTCAAAGAACTCAGCGACACCTATTTGCTTAAAGTCTAATTTTAGGATTGGATTTTTAGATGGGGCTGTTGATGTGGAATGTATTTGAGGAATATCAAAATTCATGTGGCAATCAGAAATTTCAAAATCTTTCACCTCTGGTGACATAGTTTCATCAGTAAGCGAATGTCTAAAGACAATATCTAAAGGACGGTTTGAGTCAATTGGTATTCGGTAAACTAAGGGGCAGTATGTTGCATAAGCACCAGCGATTACTCTTCCACCTACTAGTAAACGTTTGCTAGCTAAAAAGGTTGGCAAAGTTTCGTACTGAGAGTCATTAAATGTCTCAACTGCACCGAAACCCTCAAATATTTGGTCATTGTATATTGAATCTAAATATGACCCTGCAATACCATTGTATTCAATGTACAGATAGTTGTCTCGCACTTTATAGAACAGGGTATTGTTTTGAAGTTTTGTTTTGAGAGTATCAATTCTTTTTTGCGCAGTAGTTTTCAATTCATCCATAGATTCTAAAATTTGCCCTGTCTCTTGCGGGAAGCGCATACGTTTTGGATTGTGATAAGCACCTCCTTTGAAATCATCATATTGTAATAAATCCTTTAATTGGTTTTGATTCTCATCAATATAAGTCATTATTTTTTCCGACAGATCAGAATTTATTTGATGCCATAGTGTTTCTACAAAAAGTTGATTAAAGTATGAGTTTCTTCGAAGTAGAGATGAGACCGGTGAGTTAACTTCCTCAATACCTTCTCCTACAAAAAGCCATGCAACAGGGTCCCATGCAGTTGGATAAAAAGTTCCTTGTTTGTGCCCAAGTCGCCAATTATGAGTACTGTCGTAATTATGGTTTTTAATCAGACTGGCCCAAGTATAAAATCTCGCCATATAATCAAGGTCAACCATTCCAAAAAAAGCTTTGTAGTCTTTCGTATTGATAGCTTTGAGAAAATTTGAAAACTGTTTATCATCTACCATTTGTCCAGCTGCAAGGCTCCATTTTTTTGTATCAAAAAACAATGGTTGCCCCGTTGTTAGTGAAAACGAGAGTCTTTCACCTTCTAGGATGAAGTCCAAGTCATTTGCCGTAGCAAATTTATCATCCAAGCCTTCAACCAAGGAGAAGACTCCTTTGAATTCATCATTAACAAAAAGCCCAATCCAGTCATATTTTGGATTCAGTAATCCGAAATCATTTGCGACAGTCATTGCAACACGGTCTGCGATAAAGTTGGAGTTCTTTGGATTAATAAGGTTGAGCTTGGCTCCATTTTCACGTTTTATAGTATAAGACTTCTTCTCAAATCCCCAGTGGTAATAAGAGTCCCCTCTGTATTTTAATTCTGCATCTATCCAATCACCCCCTGACTCCATTCGAATTGGTACATATTGCTTGCCACTTATAGGCATATCGCTATGCAAAAGGTTTAGTGAATCTGATTCGATCTCTACTTCCAAGTAAGATATTTGGTTACTATCGAGAGTTTTTTTAACTTTTTTTATAGATGGTTTTGAAAAAGCTTTACCAATTTTATACAGCATCAATGGGAAGTGCTTACGTGTATTTCGATACTCCAGTTCTTTTGCTTGCAACAGACTTGTGAGCCCTTCACAGCATTTCCTTTCATTTGCAATTGTGTAAGAAAAACTCATGATAAATACAATCACTATCGATATATTGATAAGCGATAAGGTAATCAAAATTCCTATTTTAAATCGAGAGTATTTTTTCATTATAAATTTTTCGTATCAATCATTTGAATAAATTGGATAATTTCTTTGTCCGTGCCTACAGCTGTATAAGTGAGATCAAATTCAACAGATTCGATTTCTTCGACGGCAATTCCACTTTTGAGTATAGTGTAGATGTATGGGTCATTTCCGACTGTTGTAAATTCATTCGCTTCAAGGTGTTTTACGTCAGCAGAACGATTCCAGTTAGAAAAGGTAGTGTAATTTAGGACAGGTGCATTACGAATATTGATTTTAACACTTTCTACTTTAAAGGTGCCTTGTGGAGGGTCGATACGGACATACTTTAATTGGTTGATATTATTAAGTATTTCTCCAGGCCAATGCGTTACAGTTTTTCTTTGGTTATCATCAAGTTGAATGGTCTGACATTTTTTCTGAGTACCAGTGAATCCAGTCTCCCCCCAGAAAAAACACATTTTATTAGTGAGATATGAGCTACTCACAACATATGGTTCCAAAATTCGTCTTATCTTGTAGTACTGGCCTTTTGAAATCAATAAAGAGCCCAACTGTTTCAAAGTCCCTACATGTGTGGCATCGATTTCCAAAGTTTCATAGTATGCAGTTTCCGCTTTTTCTAACCCTCCTTCATGAAAGTAGCTTAATCCTATTAGGTAATAATATTTTGCATTTCGTGGATCAATTTCTATGTATTTCTGAGAAAGTTCTCTAAGCTCTGGCCATTGCTCATCATCCTTATAGAGAGTGCTCAATTCTCCAAAGGCCTTATTTTGATAAGGGTAGAGCAGGTTGAACCACTGAGTAACGGGGATATCCTCGATATAATTATGCAATTCTGTTTTTTTCTCTTCGGCATCTTCGATGACCTTTATTTTTTCTAGAGCTGCATTCCAACGACGATCTCTTGTAGCATAATAAGCGGCTTCAAAAATATTGTGACTTGTAATCTCTGTATCGTGAAACTTTTTCACTGGTACTTCAACAAAAAACCACAACGTAAAAAGAATAGTAAAGATAATATTTACGATAATTAGTATCGTTACTAGGTTTTTTCTTAATTTTTTAAACATGTAAGCAATAATAAATCAGGTGAGATTTTAACATCTCATTTTAAAATTTCATATACGAAAAGTCGTTAAGTTGCTTTTGATAAGTATTTTTGATACCTTGACGCCACTTAAAACGACAAAACAATATTTTGTCACTAAAAACCCTCTCTCAAATGAAAGTTGCAGTTATTGGCCTCGGATATGTAGGTTTCCCACTTGCCTGTGCTATAGCTAAAAATTCGAAGAACGAAGTTGTAGGCTTTGATTTAAGTGAAGAGAAAATTGATTTTATACAAAATGGGAAGGCTCCAATAGAAGATGAACAGGCGGAGAAAGATATCAAAGAGGTGTCATTTGAAGTCTCACTAGATGACTCTATATTAGAGGGTGCAGATATTTTTATAGTATGTGTGCCAACCCCGATCACCGATGGTTATTTGCCAGATTTGGGTCCAGTCAAAGGTGCGACAAAAACTTGTGCGAAATATCTGAAAAAAGGCAGTATTGTAGTTATAGAATCGACAATCAATCCAGGTATTTGCGATGATATAGTTGCTCCACTTTTAGAATTTGAGACGAGAATGAAGGCGGGTGTAGATTTTGATATTGCTCATTGTCCAGAGAGAATTAATCCAGGTGATCCAAAATGGAATGTATACAATATTCCTAGAAATGTTGGTGCGACGACTTTAGAAGGGTGTAAGCGTACGGCAGATTTTTATCGTTCATTTCTCGATGCAGAAGTCAATGAGATGGCAACACTAAAAGAAGCTGAGGCGACAAAAATAATTGAGAATACTTTCCGAGATATTAACATCGCATACGTGAATGAGTTAGCGCAGTCATTCGATGCAATGGGAATTGATCTGCAAAATGTGATCAAAGGCGCTTCAAATAAGCCATTCGCCTTTATGCCACATTTCCCTGGTTGTGGAGTAGGCGGTCATTGCATTCCGGTAGATCCTTATTACCTGATAGAGAAGGCTCGGCACATTGGTTTTGATCACAGATTTCTTAGAACTGCTCGCGAAATAAATAATTCCATGCCGGCATATACAATAAAAGTTTTAGAAAAAATTCTTACCGAAAAAAACAAAGTAATAAAAGAGATGGTAGTAGGTGTTTTGGGAGTAGCTTATAAGCCAGATATTGGTGATAAAAGAGAAAGTCCAGCCTTGAAAATCATTTCAATTCTGGAAGAAAAAGCAAAGGCGGTAGAAGTGTTCGATCCATATTGCTTGGATGATTCGACGGTTCAATCAATAGATGAGTTATTGGAAAAAGCGGATGCAATTGTTTTGGCTACAGGGCACAGCGATTTCAAACAATTAACAGTTGACGATTTTGAAAAACACAATATCTCATGTTTAGTAGATGGGAAAAACATCTGGGACAAAAAATCATTTGAAAATTCTTTAATAATATATAAAGGTATAGGACGTGGATAATAAAATAAAACTAGTTATTTACATGCCTGCTCTCAACGAAGAGGAGAGAATAGGTGATACACTCAGATCTTTGCCGAAGAAATTGAATGGGGTCGATGAAATTGAAGTTTTGGTAGTAGACGATGGAAGTACAGACAATACAAAGAAAATCGCAAGAGAATGTGGGGCGAAAGTGTTTTCGCACGGTACAAATAAAGGGGTTGGGGCAGCATTTCATAGTGGGGTAGAGCAGTCTCTACATATGGGAGCGGATATAATGTTAAGCATAGATGCTGATGGCCAATTTGACGTTAATAATATCCCAAGCCTGCTTGAGCCAATTTTAAAAAATAGAGCAGACTTTACAACAGGTAATCGTTTTCACAAAGAAGGCGATAGGCCAGAATTCATGTCTCGTGTGAAATATTGGGGGAATAAACAAATCGCACGTTTGGTTTCTACAATGGCCGGACACAAGATCCGAGATGTAGCTTGTGGCTTCCGCGCATATAATAGAGAGGTACTGCTTAATCTCAACTTAAGCGGGACATTTACTTATACACAGGAGACAATTTTAAATTTAACTTATAAAGAATTCAGGCTCACTGAAGTGCCGATCTCAGTAAAGTATTTTGCAGATCGCAAATCTCGTGTGGCGAGCAGTATATTTAAATATGCTCTCAATACATTCCTTATCATAATTAGATCATACCGTGATTATCAACCACTGAGATTTTTTGGATTATCAGGGATTGCAATTTTCCTTATGGGGCTGGGCCTCGATATTTGGCTTGTGATCCACTACATACAAGTTGGCACATTCTCTCCATTCAAAGTTTTCGGATTCCTCGGGGGGCTCCTAAATCTAATTGGAGTACTCACAATAATCCTAGCACTCATCGCAGATATGCTCGGGCGTATACGAACCAATCAAGAACAGATGCTTTATTTGCAAAAGAAAGATCATTTTCGTAGTACTCGACTGAACGAGAACGAGAAGTAAATTCCAAAGAGAAAAATCCAAATCATAGTAATCACCCTACCGAGTAAAGATGCGGCGAAGCCACTGGCAAAATTAAATCCGAACATCTTTGTTACGCCTCCAGAGACGGTTTCTCTGAGACCTAAGTTGCCTGGAAATAACGAAGTGATTTTGATGATATTTGTAATTATCGTCAGTATTAATATTGCAGAGAAGCTCATTTTAATCCCTATTTCATCAAAAAGTACTGAGAACTGTAAAGCAATTAGAACCAAAACCAAGATATGGGTCAGTGTATTTTTTAACATCAGATTTTTGTTCTTTCGGAGTAGTGCCCAGCTTTCGTGCATATGGTGAAGCCATGCAATAACTTTATGTTCGGATTTCCTCTCTACTGTCGGGAAAAAAATACAGAGTGCAGATGAGAGGATAAGGCAAACTAAAAATAGAATAACCATCCAATTTATTTCAAACATATGAAAGATAAAGCTTCCGCTTAGTAGTAGGATGATGCCAAGTAATCCGTAAATAAAGAACTTCAGGATAGTATCACCGAGTAAATAACTGAAATACCTCGCAACAGGAAGTTCCCGTTTTGCTTTCAGATAAGCCATGTTCGAGACAACCCCTCCGCTCAGAGGAAGATAGTTTCCAAAAGCTTGTAAACAAATCAGGCCAAAAGCCTCATGGTTTGTGAGATCAATTTTAAAAATCTTCATATACCACTTCAATTGAAAAGCTTGGATGATTTGGCTCAATATAAAATACAAAGATACAAAACAAAATCCATACAATGATACATCTTTGATCTTAGAGAAATACTGCCATTGGTCTTTTGAAAAATAAAAAACAACTCCAATGAGTAAAAAAGCGAGTATATATGAGAACCACTTATTAATTTTCATTTTTATCTTTTCTGTTAATAACAAATCCTCCGTAGAAGGCCATGAGTAAATACATTGCAGTCATCCCGAATGCCCAAATTATAAGATACCAATTAATCAGACTAAGGGCTGCAAGTAGGATAACTGCCAAAGGTTCGATTCCTTCATAAAAGTAAAATTGTTTCAAAATTGGATGCCATTTAGATTTTCCCACATGTTTTTCTTTGACGGACTTAGCAAAATCAAATCCATCCCACACCATACTAACAATAACAAAAACCAAGGTCGCAACGACTGCAACAAATGCCAATAGAACAAATCTGATGTCACCAGTACTGCCGAATAGTGCGATCCCAATTGGTGGATAGAGGAAGAGTGGTCGAACGTTATCAAAATTGTAATCCAGCCACACTCCGAGCCTCGATGTATTATTGGTCATACGTGCAAGCTTCCCATCAGTGCAATCCATCAAAATCCCAAGGAAGAAACATATGCCTCCCCAAACAAAAAAAGAATTGAGAAATAGATATCCCATGATGACATAGAAAACTAATGACAGAAAACTAACAAAATTTGGTGAGAACCGCAGAAACTTGAAGACATGAGCCATCACAAATCCGAGATCCCAATAGATTCCATAAACGATTCCATTGTTTTTCTTCTTCGCCAATTTATAAGCTGTTCCAGCTGCTACATTCGTAGGGCACCCTCGCGTAGAATCATTCATATAGAAAAAAATAGCTTCTAAAATTTACGTATGCGATAGTACAGATATTTTGCTTTTAAATAAAGTCCAATCCACACTTTCGTAAGAAAGTTATCCGAACTTAGAGCGTAAAACTCAGTGTTTTTGGCCAGAGGGCGTTTGTGTTCAATGCTATACAGTGAGCTAAACCATTCTTTTCCTTTGAGTTCTGCGGTTGGCATAGCGCTTTTCACTTCATAGAAATTATTGGCACAGATTTGCAGTAAATTAATTCCATTCATCAGTAGCACCTCATGACTGCACCAAAGACGAGGGTTTGCTTCGATAACCTTATAACTCTTGGAATTCTTATCAAAAATAATTTGAACATCCAAAATCCCGACATAATTCAAATTATTCATAATAGTTCTCCCAATTTTTTGAATGCCAGAATTTTCCACCAATTTAGTATGCGAAATTCGTCCAGTTTTATCAGGATATTTATTCATATGCTGTCCTACAAATGAGACGATCTCTCCATCCAGACCTCTATATCCCCAAAAACTAAATTCATTTCCAAGGTCAAAATCAAGCACTTCCTGGCAAACAAGTTCCCCCTTATCAAAATCTCGAAATTGATCCAGCTCATCAATCCCCTCAGCAATTCGCACCTTACTTTTGAACTTATTGTAGAATTTATTGTCAAAGTCTTTGTAGGCAGGTTTTACAATGCACGGGAAAGATCCAACTTCAGACACTTCCCACGTTTTAGGACAAAATTCAGCATCGCCAAGTTTCTTGAAAAAGAGATTTTTATTGTAAAAAGTTTCAATATTATCTATTTGCACAGTCAAATACTTCGACAGTTTGTCTTGATACTTTATCCAAAAATACACAGCTTGATCATTGGCCAAGAAAGTTAGAATTTTGCCAGATAAATTCCCCTTTTTTACGTGCTCAATAATATCATTGGCGAGCATATCGTCATCAAACTTATAGCGTGATTTATGCACATCTCCCCAAAATTTACTATGACAGAAAACTTTACTCTCTCCTTTTGGAATAAAAGTAAATACGTTGTAATCAGATTTACTAAATGCACTCGCAATATTGTAAGCGACGGCATTTGTTCCGAAAAGGACACAAATTTCTGACATAAAAATCAATTAGTAGCTTTCTGCTATTTTTCGAACTAGATCAACTGCTCGGCAGCTATATCCCCATTCATTGTCATACCAATACACCATCTTCAAATGTGTTTTATTCTCAACCTTAGTCCAACGTTGATCAATGATAACAGAAGCTTCTTCGCCAGCATAATCAATAGAAGTAAGTGGCTCCATGCTATTTTTTATAACATTGTATTCTTGTGTTCTTTCATATTCTTCGAATCTCTTCATTATTTCATCTTTTTCAATTTCTTTATCAAGTTGGAGGATAAGCACGGCGCTAGAAACGATCGCTGTAGGGACTCTATATGAGAAAGACTGCAACCGGTCACATAGTCCAGGGTAAACAGCCTCAGCAGCTATAACAGCTGAAGTTGATTTAGGGATAAGCACTTGTGTAGAGGCGCGTCCGAGCGAATAATTGGAATAAATATCACCAGGTTGTGACCATGATTTAGATGGTCCATCAACGAGGTTTTGATAAGCGAGCCAAGGATGCAGAGTAGTCAAAAAGCCACTCTCAATTTTATGAGTTTCTTGGATCAATTTAAGTATTGGTGACATTGAAATAGTGTCGCAGATACTTGAAGAAAATATTTTATATTTATCAGGGGCACATTCTTCATCATTTACTCCAAAGATAATTGTCTGGATGCGATCCATATAATCCTGTGGTGCATTTGTAACAATGTAGTTCTTCACACCAGAATCATCCGCCAGCATAAGATCTAAATTCGCCTTAATACCAGAAGAATCAATAACTATATCGATATCTAGATCATCCCATGGTACATCAGTGATTTTTGGTTGATGGTAAACACGTACTTTTTCATCATTTATTACAAGATGAGTGTCTGTATGATCAACATGTCCATCGAACCGTCCATAAGTTGTATCATATCGTAGTAGATATGCCATATTTTTAATCTCAGGATTTATGTCATTGATCGCAACTACTTCAAAAAATTGTTTTTGCTGGTTTATACGGAAGATCGCCCTTCCAATTCGTCCAAAACCATTTATACCTACCCTGATTTTTTTCATTTTTTAATATTTAATTAGTAATTTTTTATAAGATTTCTTCCGAAAAGAATTCAATAGTATATCCATCTGGATCGTGGAAATATACAACTCCTTTACCCTTATTTGGGCCAGCAGGAACAATGCAATTATCTTTGCTCACGAAGTTTACACCAAGCTCTCTTAAGCGTGCAAGCTCCTGCTTAAATTCAGTAACAACGAAACAAATATGGGCTCTTCCCACATGATGCATACTCGTTGGAAGCTTTTCTCCTTGGGGAGTTAGATACTGAATTAATTCGAGATTACAATCTCCAGGACCTTTGATATATGCTATCTCTAATTCTGCACCAGGTACTCCAGTTACAGCTTCAGAAAACTCAGCATCTCTACCAGCCCTATCCATGAGTTCAAGCCCAAGGACATCTGTATAAAAAGCAACTGATTGACCGAGGTCACTTACAGTGAAACTCACGTGATTCATACTTTGTATTCCCATAATTATTTCAGATTAATAATTAATATCATCAGTTCGAATGAATTCCCAGCAGCCATCCTTCATATATTCATAATTTTTAATAAATCTCTCCAAAAATTCCTTCATTTCACTAGGAGAGACCCCATAAAACAGACTGCCATCTTTTTCATACGGCCTTTCGATATCTTCGAGCAGCACAAGGTTTATCATATCTACAGACGATTTCTTATCATGCAACATGTATTCAATCATTGCATCCAGATCAAGATTTTTTTCAAGATATACATTCAATCTATATTCTTTCATTTTCTTCGTAAGTTCAGAGGCCTTTTCCTGAGTCATCAATCCTTTCTCAACGGCGAATTGAAACGCCATCACGGTCCCAACGGTAATTGCATCTCCGTGGAGGAGCGCGTGCCCAGACATCTTTTCAAGTGCATGTCCGAAAGTATGACCAAGATTGCTCGCGAGAGGATCTTTTTTGCGAATCACACCTCTGGCTTGAATAGTCAGTTTAATTACCTCTTTCAAATCTTCTTCAGATTTGCCCTTCATATATCTATCGAGCACTTCAAGTAATTCACGCGATGCAAGTAGGCCATATTTAAAAATTTCAGATAAACCCTGGCGTTCAAAATAAGGCTGATTTGTTTTGAGAATATGAATATTATTATAAACCTCAAGTGGGTAATAAAAAGTTCCAAGAACATTTTTCGCTTTACCAGTATTGAGACATGTCTTACCTGCAGTAATTGCGTCAACTTGTCCAATTAGGGTTGTAGGAATTGCATAGAGAGGAAGACCTCTCATATATGTCGAACAGAAAAAACTCACAAGATCCAAAATGATCCCGCCACCAATTCCGATTACAAGGTCATATCTGCTACATGCATGGTCTTCAAAAAATTCTAAAATCTCTGGGTAGAATTCCAGTGATTTACTTCTTTCTTCAGGTTTTACTTTGAATATAAAAATTTCTTTTCCATGCTTTTCAAGTTGTGAGACAATTTTCTTTCCCCAGATGTCATATACATTTTCGTCAAAAACCACGAAAAACCGTTTGTATTTTCCCCCATCGAATTTCCCAATCCATTCCAAATCATGATTATCACTTATATGAAAATTAAGCGTATTTTTAGATTCGTATTGTAATTGTAAACTATCTATTTGAGAGGGGTTTAATAATGGTTACCAAGATGCACCTGGATTTTGATTTGCAAATTTACCGCCACTTACATCAAGGTTCGTTCCAGTGATATAAGATGAAGCATCAGATGCAAGGAAGAGAACAGCATTTGCAACTTCATCAGCTCCTCCAAATCTGTGCAAAGCAATTGTATCCAACATACCTTTTTCATTTGCATCAATTGCAGGCTGTGTCATGCGAGTAGGTGTAACTCCAGGACTAAATGCATTTACGCGTATACCATACGGAGCAAACTCTGCTGCCATGCTTTTTGTGAGTGATATAATTGCCGTCTTCGTCGCCGCATAGATACCAAATCCTCGAGAGGCAAGTTGTGCTGCAAAAGAAGCCGCATTCACTATTGAGCCACTACCGTTTTTTTTCATGTGAATCGCGATGAGTTGTGATAAGAAAACAGTTCCTTTCAGATTAATACTCATAGTTCTATCAAAATCTTCTTCTGTAACATTGAGCAGATCACATTTTGAATAAACCCCAGCATTGTTTACAAGCACATCAATCTTGCCACCATCGTTTTCAAACTCACTAAGCCATGTGCGTATCGTATCCAAATCCTGAATATCAGCTTTCAAAAATATCACTTCATGGCTCCCTTCAAATTCAGGTTTTTCTTCTCGATAAAGTGCAATAACTTTTGTTCCCTGTTCAAGAAATGCCTGTGCAATTGCTTTGCCAATCCCGCGTGATGTTCCAGTGATGAGAACTGTTTTGTTTGCCAAGTCTTTATTCATAATTAATTTTCTTCAGATATAATTTGTGAAAGTACAGCTTCTATTTTTGGAATATCTTCAGGGGTATCTAGGTCAGTCCAAGACAGTCCGGCCGTACTATGCGCACTCATAGGGTATTTAGCGAAAAGCGTCATAAGTGGGTCATGAAATCCAGCATTATATTGCCCTTTCTCCAGCATTTTTTCAATCTCTGTGAAGAAGGCCTCAGATAGTTCTGCATTAAATTTATATAATCCAATTGCATATCCTCCATTTTCTTCTGCAGATACATGTCGTCCAATATCAAAAACCCTCCCATCTTTTATTATTGTTCCGGGGGAATCTATATAAATGTCTTTATTTTCAATATCCAATGCAATTGCTGATTCAGCTTCAGGGAGTTCATTCAAAGATTTAATAATATTTTTATTAAGTAAAGTGTCACCATTGCAAAGAATAAATGGTTTTCCACGAAGTAGACTCGCAGCACAATAAAGTGAATACATATTATTCGTTTCATTGTATTTTTCATTTACTGCAGGAGTGACTGTAACTTGGCCTCCATATTTTTCTTTAATGAAATCTAAAATCCCCTCTTTTTTATATCCAATAACTGGAACAAAATCAGTGATGCCATTTGCAACAAATCTCTCAAGTAAGTGCCCCAAAAGAGGTGCGCCAGATAATTCAACCAAAGACTTTGGCTTATCCTTTGTGAGCTCACCCATTCGACGACTCATTCCCGCGAGTAAAAAGGCTACTTTCATGAAGTTTAAACTTAAATAGCTAAGGCCCACGCAGTCTATGAGTATTTGCTGAAAAAATCAACCAATCCTTGCTCAAAAACACCTGGATTATTTTCCTGAAAAAACTCGATCCTTTTCATGTAATCCTGGGGCAAATCATGAATATCATAAAATTGATGCCCGCTTATTATTTCTGTAACCCCATTATTGGAAAAATCTTCCGGAACCTCCTTAGCTAAATATGAGCCAGCTGAAAAATATTTTTTCAAATCTTCCTCTACAGTTCCAACGACATAAGCAACTTTTTTCCCATATTTTTTTGCAAGTCTGCTTACACCGATTGGGGATTTGCCAAGTAGGCTATTGTCAATCTTCCCTTCCCCAGTGATTACGAGATCAGTTTCAGCAATATGTTTTGCTAACTCAAATTTTTCTGCAAAATATTTACTTCCGAGCATAGTCTCAGGATCAAAAAGAGCAATTAGACTGAGAAGTATGGCTCCTGCGGTTCCAAAATAATTATCATCAGTAGATATACCAAGTAGGCTTGCATAACTAAATGCACCATTCTCAAGCGTAGCTGCAATCTCATTTCTCTCAGCATCAAAACTGGAACTTATTTTTTGATTTGTAGGTACCCTCATCTCAATGAGATTTGCAGTTGCATCACACAGCGCTTCTACGTCCCCTACAAAATCAATGAAATTATCCAAAAGCATACCGCCAATATTTATCATGTCTTGTCCCGCGAAAAAGTCACCTTCAAGTGGCGCGAGAGCGACACCATCTTTCCCTACAAATTTTACTCCCAAAGCTTGAGCCATTCCAATTCCACCATCTACTGTATGAGTTCCACCAAGCCCAAGTATCAGCTTTTTATAACCATTCTTAATTGCATGAGATATAAGTTGCCCAAAACCATAACTAGTCAATTTTAAAGGATTTAAATACATCTCTTGAGAATCCGGAAGTTTCAAAATTGACGAAGTCGCAATAAATACAGTTTGTTCATCCACTTTTAAATAATGTGATGTGATTTTTTCTCCACGTGGATTTACTACCTCAACAACAACTTTTTTTTCATATCTAAAAACGCTTTGCAAAACTTCTGACGAATACTCCCCTCCATCAATCATTGGGATAGTAGTGATCGTTGCATCTGGCTGAATCTCACCCAAAATACCTTTAAACATTTCACACGCTTCCATCGGAGAATACACATCCTTGAATGAACCTGTGGCAATTAGAATATTTGTCATAGGTTGTCTCAAGTTATTTTCTTAAATGCTCCCTTAACGACTTCAATTACGTCTTCGACGTCTTGATCGGTCAGTTTAGGTGAGAGCGGGAGGCTCAGTGTTTCCCGGCCATACTTCACAGCATGTGGGAAATCTTCGAGCGACCAATTGAAAGTTTTTTGATAGAAAGGATGCTCTGCTATAGCAAGATAATGCACTCCAACTCCAATGTTGTTTTTCTTCATGAATACGAGCAAATCATCTCGGTCTACGCCACATTCTTCTTTTGAGACTTGAATTGTATAAAGATGGTAAGCATTGCGAGTATTTTCTTCATCAGGGGCTGGTGTTCTAAAAGGCATATCTTTAAATGCTTCCTGGTACTTCCCCCATATTTCTTGCCGTCGGGTCCAGTATCGATCAACTCTTTCTATCTGATGCATACCTATAGCTGCTTGTAGATCCATCATGTTGTATTTGAATCCGAGGGTTTCCACATAATAGTGCTTGTATCCATCGTCAGAAAAACGTTTCCAAGCATCTACACTAAGTCCATGCAAAGCCTTGATTTTCGCAGTATCAATATATGGTTTGTGATTACTCATCAGCATCCCACCTTCTCCAGTGACGATATTTTTCGTAGCATAAAAACTGAAACAAGAAACATCTCCAAATGTACCAGCTTTTTTTCCTTTGTACTCAGTTTCAATTGCATGAGCACAATCTTCAATTACCTTCAAATTATGTTTCTCTGCGATAGCCATGATCGCATCCATGTCACATGCACGTCCTGCAAAATGAACTATCAAAATAGCTTTCGTTTTATCAGTGATTTTCCTCTCAATATCTACAGGATCAATATTAAAAGTGTCAGGATCAATATCTGCAAGTACTGGAGTCGCTCCCACATAGATAATTGAATTAATAGTCGCACAGAATGTCATAGCCGTTGTAATCACTTCATCACCAGGGCCAAGTTCGAGCGCAAGAGCGGCAAGGTGAAGAGCTGCGGTACAAGAATTAACTGCTGCAACATTTGGCACTCCTTTGTAGGCTGCAAACCTTTGTTCAAATTCTCTGACCTTTGGTCCAGTCCCAAGCCAAGAGGCCTTCATCGAAGCTACTACCTCATCCATTTCAGGCTGTTCAATAAGTGGTTGTCCGAAGATTAGGAAATCATCTCTCATGTTTGATTAGTGATTGGATATCTGCGGCAAGTGTATCAACTGCTTTTGATATATCAAATATATTTAAAATTCGATCAATCTCAGGCTTGAAACTTTGCTTATCATCTTTTACAGCCTTTTGTATGCACTGCGCAAGCATTTTCACGTCTTCTTTTGGAAATGAATAACCAACTTTGTAGTCATTTAACAACTTAGTCATATCTCCAACCTGTGCTGCAATCACTGGGAGGAAGCATTGCAATCCATCAGACAAAATAACTGGAATGCTATCTTCACGAGAAGGTACAATGAAAAAATGAGCACTGCGTAGCAGAGCTGAACATTCAGTGGTGTTAACAAATCCATTGAGTGTGACGTTCTTCAAGTCATATTCTTGTATTTGTTCACGTAGTTTCGGTTCCAAATCTCCTCCACCGAACATATGAAAATGGCACTTCTCGCCTATTTCTTTTGGCAAAATATTAATAGCTTCTAGAAGTACATCTGGGCCTTTGTTGTGATGGTATCGCCCAATAAAAAGGAAATTAATCTTTCCATCTATATAAGGCAACTCAACTTTCTCCAAATTTTGAGTAGTGAGTTTTTGAGTAGATGGTAGGAAGTCGCATTTCTGACCTCCGAGTTTGCCAGTCTCCTCTCCTAGCAAAAAACCATCCGAATAAAGCTTGTCAGCAGATTTCAAAATAGTCTTGAGCAGTGGGCGAGTATAAAATTTCCGTCCATATACCCAAATATCAGATCCAAGTGTCCAAACAGCATAAGGCGTTTTATATATCTTTTTACAAATCCATGCAAAAAATCCACAAGGAACTGCCCAAAGTGCAAATGTAAAGTCAGGACGTTCTTTTTTTGCGAGTTTCAAAACCGCCCATGTGCCTTTCCAGAAAATTGAGAAAGCAAAATACAGATCTTTAGGATTAAAAATATTCAAAGAAGAAAGTTCGGCACCTTTTTTCGATCCAGCCCATTCATATCTTATGATATGGAGATTCTCCTCAGTTTCATCGAAGTCGTCTCCTGGTTGTGCGGGAGTAATTACAAATACCTCAATGCCATGCTTGATAAGCTGCAGCACCCAGTCTCTTTGGAATGAACCAAGACTCCCAATACTAATTTTTGATTTAGCGGGATATGAACTTGTACAGAAAAATAATTTCATTTATTTGTAAAGTTTTGGGATTTTATTAATCGTTCGCATGGTTTTTTCGAAATCAACATTAATAGTATCTAAATACCACTTGATGCCACCCCATTGTGCTTTGTTTTCAAGTGCAATGTCTTTGAGAGCTTCTTCGCGTGTGATCTGTCCTTCTCGAATTTGATTACTTCGGAACGTATCGTTCTCGGTGAAACCAGCAATAATATAATAGATATAATTATAAAACGCCACAGTCCCATCTCCGATGCGCCATGTAGTTACGGTACTTGGAGAAGTTTCCCAATCATACTGCCCAAAAAGAATTTCTTCAACCATTTCTTGCTTCCATTCAATGTAGTCAAAAATATTGATGAAATTATGTGGAATCACATAGTATGACAAGAATGCTTTCACAGTATCAATCAACGACCTATTCAGATAACTCGGATTCAACAAATACTCTTTCCCATAGAACCCAAGCATCTTTAGTTTCCCACTAAGCGGAATATGATAATTTCTTTGTCTATCAAAAACTGGTTGGATCCCACAAAATCCACCTTTGAAATTAGTTGCCTCCAGCATGTTATCCCCCATGATGAGCGCATCGATTTTATAATCTTTCATGAGCTTGTTTGCATAGTAGAAGTATTGTTTGTCTCCAGCCATAAAAAGCGGAATAGTGCCCAAATTTGGACGTTTTAACCATGCTAAAACATTTTTTTGTATATTCTTTCGTTTCTTTGGGATATCAGCTGAGATATAGATATGCTCCACTCCTAACTTGTCACACAATCGAGCTTGATTTCTCCGTGCGAGATCAGTGATCATCCCCCAATCATATGAGTATGCGAGTGGATTCATGCCAAGTACGTTCTTCACGTAGTGCAATGCGAAGCAGCTGTCCCGTCCCCCACTAAAAGCCACGATACAGTCAGGGCTCCCATCATTTTTCTTATGTTTCTGAAGTTCATCTTTGAATGAGCTAGGTCCTTTGAACTCAAGTTTTTTATAATTCTCACAAAAATTGCAAATACCATCTGCATTATATTTTAGAAATGGGAAAGTTTCAGGCAATAAACATTTCTTACATCTTTTCATATTTTTTATCCTCTCTTTGCATCCTTCGAAATACTCGAGGAACTCAGATCCAGGATCGAATCCTTCATTCATTGGTAAGACTATATGCTTTTTCGAATCTGGAGGGGAGATATCTTCTATAGAATATGCTTCTTCTAATTTATTCCAACTTTCAAGCTTTTCACTTTTCTCAAAATCCGCATCCTTAATTTTCAATGTTTCAAGATTCACGCTGCATGCGCGTCCAGGAGTTAGATGAACAATTGCTTTCACATCAAATGAATTTGAAAGACCTGTTTTTTTCACTGCTTGTTCGAGCATGATTTTCTCCGAAGAAAAAATAAACACAGATCCATCCCTACTTGGTAAATAGTAAAGCGCTCCATTATTAGTAGCGAGAAGTAGACGATTGTAATTCGAGAAAAGTAGAGCGATAGAAGTCATCCCATAGATATCAGAGTACATTTTCTCAAGCGCGCCTGACATATCTCCATTTTCTTTAAAAAAACGTCCTAAAAGTGTCGGGATCAATTCGCTATCCAAATCAGATTGTTTTTTCTCATCAGGATATTTCCCCCATAACTCTTTTTGGTTCACAATAATACCATTATGCACTCCTATAATTTCTTCTTTGATGAAAGGCTGATTATTCACATTCAGAGCCGCAGCTCCATTCGTAACCAAACGAGAATGCCCAATAATGCATGTCCCATTTTTATTCGAAGTAAGTATTTTTTTATAGCTGCTAGTCTTGAGCAGTGTCGATGCACGTTTAGCAGTTTTATATATAAATATCTCTTTACCTTCACTCGCAGCGAAACCAGACGCCTCTTTTCCCCTCGACTCTGCAAGTAAAAAAAGTTGATCTGTAAGTTGCTTTATTTTTTTGCCAGTAACAGAAGCATTTACTTTTGAAACAAGGCCCAAGATACCACACATATAATAGAGATAGGTTAGATTGTTAAGTCTTTTTTGCTAAATTTACGTACTACCTTTGCGGGTGCACCTAAAGCAACGCAGTAAGCTGGGATATCTTTGGTAACGATGCTGCCAGCTCCAATAATAGAATACTCACCTATTGTTACACCTGGGAGAACGATACAGCCAAGCCCTACATATGCACCTTTTTTCACTTCTACTTTCTTTTTATCTCCAGCAGCTTTTAAGATTTTAGAAAAATGTTTTGGATAGTATGCATGTCCCAGGATAGTTGATCGCGCGAGAATAGTTGTTTCATCCTCAATTGTAACAAAAGAAGGCTCAGCATCATCTATAAAAACCTCAGCTCCGATAAAAACGTTCTTACCTACCTTAACACCTCTCCAGCGATGTAATGAGGCCCTCATGCTTGGTAGCATAGGGAAGTATCGCGTGAATGCATGAAGTAGTCTTTTAAGAAAAGCAGGGAAAATACGCCACCCCTTTGATGACTTGCTGATAGGAATATTGCCCCAAAATTTTTCTTGAATTTTTTTCATATGTAACGCAGTTATTTTTAATTATTAAACTGCTATTAATCAATAGCAGTTTTGCAACCTTATAACAATAAACTTGTAAATATTTCTCTTAATAATTAGACTGACGCCAAGATGATCAAATTCCTAAAAAAACATTACTTTTGGCTGATTATATTCGCTTTAGCGAGTTATTTTCTATTAAAAGCCAGTTATTTTGTTCTACATGTCAAATTCGGCATTCCTCCAGACGAAGGAGAGCACTATCAACAGATAATGAACTATTTTAATAGTTCATCTTTCTTTCTTTCACATGAGAATTTAGATGCAACGTATGGAACTCTAAATCAGAGTCGCTTCTTCTATCATATGTTTATGGGAAAATTGCTGCATCTGAATTTCTTTGGAATCGAAAACTATATGTTCCTCAGAGGTTTAAATGTAGTTTTTTCACTTGGTTATCTTGTGATGTTTTATAAGCTTCTCAAATTATTCTTCAAGGAAAAAAAATGGCTCATACTGACTACTTTCGCTATTCAGACAAATATTATTATGTTCACCTTTTTATCAGCAAGTATTAACTATGATAATTTGGTGAATTTACTAGCAATCGGCAGTATATATTTTGTATTAAAACATATTCAATCTGGTGAAATAAAAAGTCTACTCATAGCTGGTATCTGCGTATGCCTTGGAATGTTAACAAAAATATCTTTTGGTCCACTGATGGTGATTTTGTTTCTCATATTAGTTGTACACCACCGTAAGGATGCTATGATTTTTTTCAAAGCAATAATAGTTTTTATTAAAAAGAAAAAAAGAAATCATATTATTATTTTGGGATTATTTATCGCAACTCTTAGTGCGAACGTAATTTTATATTCTAGTAACTACGTACAATACGATGCGTTTTTCCCTAAGTGTCATCAGATGTATTCTATGGAGGAATGTCTTGAGGAATCAGATAACTACGCAATCTATAATGTGGCCCCACAGGCAGAATTTACTCCAATGAAGCCATATGAGTATTTCAAAACATGGAGTAATCTTATGCTTGAAAGAACATTTGGAATTTTTGCGCATCAAACAATACAGCCTGAAAAACAAGCTATGTCCACAGTCAGAACTTTATTAGCAATTTTCTTTATATTCTTTGTTTTGCAAATAAGGAAAAGAAAGAAGCCTTTAGATATAGCGATATTAGTAGCTCTATCTTATACGTTATTTCTTGCATTTGAAGTCAACTATAAAGGCTATCTATTTAACGGTATATATCACGCTGGAGTGCAGGGGAGGTATATCTTCCCAGTTCTACCGTTGATAGTGATGATTTTTACATATTATATGATGGCTTTATTTGGGAAAAGATCGAGGGTGATAGTCGGTATTGTTTTGGCAATTATGTTTATTTATATGGCATTTCCTTCCTACTATTTTCATGAAAATAGGGATTCATTTGAAGCAAGGATTCAGCTTATGAAAACCCAGCCCACAATAGATAAAACTGCGGTCGTGAGCTTACGTTATTTAACAACATTATCTTAAGCTGAAACCCTCATGCTCAAACATCAAGTCTGAAGTCTTCATAGGCTAGACTAAGATTCACATTGTAATAAGGGTCTTTGAGTGCTTTCCCCCATGTTTTGTACATATATTCACACTCTCTTTGAAATCTCTCTTGTTTTTCTGGGGTGTCTTCATAGCCACGGCTGACAGACTCATGATGATATAGTTTTGCATAAGGGGTATACACAATTAAATAACCAGCCTTGCGAATCTTCAGACAGAAATCCACATCGTTAAATGCGATTTTGAGTTTTTTTTCATTGAGACCACCAACCTTATTATAAACTGCTCGCTTAGTAAGTAGACAAGCTGCCGTACAACCAGAAAGATCTTGGATTAAATGTGGGCGGAAGAAATAGCCAGCTGCCTTGTCTGGTAGGTGTTTATGCGAATGTCCGGCGATACCTCCCAGTCCTGCAATAATTCCAGCATGTTGTAAGGTGTTATTTGGATATAATAATTTCGCTCCAACGGCACCTACTTCATCTCTTTGAATATGCGACATCATTTCCTTAAGCCATTCCGGTTCAATAACTTGAATATCATTATTAAGGAGTAAGAGATAATCCCCCTTGGCTTTTCGGACAGCCCAGTTGTTTATTTGAGAGAAATTAAAAGGGACATTATATTCGAGGAGTTTAATTCGTGTATCATTTTTTTGATATTCTTTAATAATTGAGAATACAGATTCATCTTTGCTATTGTTTGAAACCAATAATAACTCATAGTTTTTATAAGTTGTATTTTTCAAGCTCTTTAGCAGTTGCTCTATAAGGTCAGGAGTGTCTTTAAATGGAACAATAATACTGACAAGTTCTTCTTTTATGATTTTCCGATCAACTTTGAAAGTACCTTTCGCAAGCCCTTTTTTTATTGATCCTTCAATCTTATTTCGCTTTAAATAATCTTCCAGAGCCTTGATAGAAGTTGTGTGACAATAAGACTTCTCATCGTATTCTGATGACGTACTCCCAGCTATGGTTCTCCAATGATACAAAACCTTAGGAATGTGGTGGATTTTCTCCGTCTTATCAATTATTCGTAAAAATAAATCATAATCTTGGGAACCTTCATATCCCTTTCGGAACCAGCCAACCTTATCTCCTAATGATTTTCTTATAACAGAAAAGTGAGATATATAGTTATGACACAAAAATAGATCTATATTAAAATCTGACTTGAAATATGGACCTGTGAGTACGTCATCAACACTAATTTTATCTTCATCACTATATATGAAATCTAATTCAGGTTTATTGTTGAGAGCTTTCACAACTTCATACAAAGCATCTAAAGTTAGCTCATCATCATGATCAAGCAGTCCAATAAAATCTCCAGAAGCTAACTTCAAAGCGTCATTTGATGCGCCAGATATATGTTGATTCTTTTCCCCAAATTGCACTTTAATTCTTGGATCCTTTTTCTTCCATTTTCTTAGGCATTTGATTGTATCTTGGTTTGTTGAGGCGTCGTCATGAAGACATAATTCCCAATTCTCATAGTATTGTTTCGTGATTGACTTTATACATTTGTTAAGCCATTTAGGTTCCACGTTATAAACTGGAACGATAATTGAAATTTTGGGAGATAATTTAAATGTCTGAATTTCTTTTTTTACGTTAGAAATAGAAGGCGCGGCATCTTTAGCCCTAGCTAGAAATTTTTGATAAGCATACTGTCGTAATGGATCTGAATTTATTCCTTTTGTATATAATACAAGTCGTTTAAAGAAGACGATCGGTCCCTTGCGAAACAAAATCTTTAGTCCTAAATACATGTGTATGAAAAATATTTTTATTCTTCGCAATATATGCAGCAGTTTTTGAAGAATACGTTTGTTTAGGAGCAAGATTTTATAAATCTTCTTTTTTTGGAAAGCTTTCCATGCGCGCCAAGCAGGTTCTATGTTTTCTATATGTCGATCCTTATCCCTTATCATCTTATCAAGGCTTTCCATAATTTCATCTTTCTCCTCTATAACTTTAACTTGTTCTACGACCTTTAGATCAAGGCTTTCCATAATTCCATCTTTCTCCTCTATAACTTCAACTTGTTCTACGACCTTTAGGTTAAGGCTTTTCATAATTTCATCTTTCTCCTCTAAGGAACTATCAAGGTTTTTTATGTGCACATCCTTATCTTTTATAACTTCAACTTGTTCTACGACCTTTAGGTTAAGGCTTTCCATAATTTCATCTTTCTCCTCTAAGGAACTATCAAGGTTTTTTATGTGCACATCCTTATCTTTTATAACTTCAACTTGTTCTACGACCTTTAGGTTAAGGTTCACCATAATTTCATCTTTTTCACCTACGGCCGTCTGGAGGTTTTGCACATGAGTAATTTGTTCTCCTAAAGATGCAGTAATATTTTGTATATGTTGACCTGTTTTTTCTCGGTCAATATTTATGAACTGACTTAGAACGTTAAATGCTTCATATTGTAGTTCACGTTTTTTAAGTGGATTATATTTATACGTAAAATCAAAAGAAAAAGTACTATTTTGTGTAATAAAAAATACATGCCGATAAAAATTCACATTAGGATTTTCACATGTGGTTAAATTTTCATTATATAAAGAATAGAATTTTAAAACCAGATCTTCAGGTATCCCAAATTTGTATGCATAAAATGCAAAAAGTTGTAATAGTTCCCAATTTTCTAAATCGTTTGAGACAAATTCCTGGAAAAACAATGATTTCTGTTCCAAGAGTCCGATAAGACCATCCTTGTCAGGGAGGCCATTTTCCACGTGTTCTTTGAGCCATTCATGTTCTTTATCAGTTAAATCTTTAAAAAACTTGCTAGTAATTTTTTCACTTTTTCTTACCTCTGGACTATCGAACGGTGCTGCAATAATTACTAGGCCTTTTGAGACGCGCAGACACTCCTCTAGGAATTTTTTTCTTTTACTAGGTGCAATATGTTCAAATACATCTCCAGAGGTGATAATGTCAAAAGAATTATCTTTGAACATATGCATATTTGTTGCATCTCCAACAATCAGATTCGGCTCATCGCCATCACGAATATCTAGCAACGTGAGGTTGTCAGCTGGGTCCAAGAAAAGTTCTAACTTGCCATTTCGACCACCAATATCCAGAATCTTTACTTTTTCTAATTTACGATCTTTTTTATAAGTCTTTATCCCCTCGGAAATAATATAATTACGAGAATATAGATCAGAACAAAGATTTAATGCATTTTTTTTCATTTTACTTATCATTCTTACTGAATTTGATATCTTCCAAGTTGAGCAATATATCCAATTTTGATATACCTTCATTGCTAGCTATTTGAAAATCATATGCATCGTGGATCCAATGATGCTGAAGATGATTCAGCTGCGATCCCTCTGCAACAGAAGTTGTTACAGTGTATCGGCCATTTTTGAATTTAGGAAGTGTAAATGAGAATCGATAAATTGTTTCCTCTCCATTATGCATTTTAATTTTTTCTTTCATCAGATGAGTGTTCATGCCAGTGAGATGGTTGCCGTAGGAATCATTGATCATGAACCCAAAAATAAATTCTGAAATATCTGCCAACGCCTTCACTCTTGCTGCAAAAACTAAATTCTCCCCTCCTGTCAAAATTTTAAGAGGCTCAAATGTTTTTGGATCATAAAGAGCAACGCCAGTAATCACCGCTCCACCTTCACCAAAAGATGGGCACTTCGAAACATCTTCAAATAGTACATCCTCCAATGTGCCATTACCATGATTCCCCACTTTGTTTTTTAACTTCTTTGAGCATCCTCCATCCATTCCCTTTGCATCATATATCATAAATGCAGCATATTTTTTGCAAATTTCTTCGGGATTCCCTATCTCTTTCATCTTTCCATTATGAAGCCAAATTGCCTTAGAACAGTAATTGATAATTGCCCCAGTGTCATGTGTGACCAGAACAATAGTTTTGCCAGCATCTTGAAATTCTTGAAGTCGGCGAAAACACTTAAGTTGAAATTTAATATCTCCGACCGAGAGAGCCTCATCAATAATTAAAACATCAGGGTTTGTATTGATTGCGACTGCAAAGGCAAGTCTTACCTGCATTCCACTAGAATATGTTTTAACTGATTGATGAATGAACTCACCTATATCTGCAAATGCAATAATGTCATCAATTTTTGCATCGATCTCATTTTTCGAATATCCAAGTATTGTCCCATTGAAATATACGTTTTCAAGGCCTGTGAGTTCAGGATTGAACCCTGAACCAAGCTCAAGAAGAGAGGAAATCCTTCCTTTAACAGAATATGTGCCACCGGACGGAGTCAATACTCCAGTGAGAATTTTTAGAAGAGTGGATTTCCCAGCTCCATTTGCTCCAATAATTCCAATTGTTTTACCTTTCTCAACTTCAAAATCTATGCCACGCAAAGCATGAAAATTATGATGGTATTTTTTACGAAAAGGATGGAAAGATTCTTTCAATCTATCTATAGGATCATCATACAATTTGTATGATTTTGATAGGTTGTTAACTTTTATTGCGAAGTCAGACATAGTTTGATTTTTATAGTACGTCAGCGAAATGAGGCTTAAGTTTCTTGAATGTTACAATACCTAGAATAAGTATTGTTAAGGTGGTTATCCAAAAATAAAGTCCTATATCACGAGCCTCCCAAAAGGGGGCATGGTAGATAAAACTTCTTCGGTAACCTTCAACGATATAGAACATAGGGTTGAGTTTGAATAAGAATTGATACTTTTCAGGTACCATAGAAAAATCCCAGAAGATCGGGGTTGCCCAGAAGCCAACTTGCAATACCGTAGTTACGATCTGAGAAATGTCCTTATGAAAAACTTGAATAGAAGAGGTGATCCAGCTAAGTCCAAGTAGTAAAACTAGACTTGCAAAAAAGTAGTAGATCCCTTGGAACCAATAAAAAGAAAAAGATATACCATTGGAAAGCAAGACAACCATACCGATTATAAGTAAGAAGCAGTGGGTTATAGAAGAAGAAAGAAGTTTGACAATTGGCAGGATTGAAAACCGAAAATTGATTTTTTTCACCAAATAAGAATATTCCTGGAATACATTAGTAGCACCCATTAATGTAGTTGCAAACAAATCCCATGCAATTATTCCAATAGTTAGCCATGCTACAAAAGGCACGTCTCCTCCGCCCATTGGTCCGACTTTCAAACCCTTAGTAAATACGAACCATAGAACGGTAATCATCACAAAAGGCTGGATTATAGACCATGCAAATCCTAAATTAGAACCAATATATTTGGATTTGTAATCACGCTTTGTGAGTTGATATATAGTGTATCTATTTTTGTAGATATCTTTTAAAAACTGCCAAATTACTTTGAATATCCTCATGTACTGCGCTTTAAGCAAATTCCCGATGATTATACTGACATAAACATTAAAAATCTATTCGAAAAGAGTTTGATATCTCTAGGTTCCTTCTTGCCAATTCGCAAGATAGGCTTTTTGTTTTTCAGTTAGTTCATCAATTTCTATATCCATAGCTTCCAGTTGAAGCGCGGAAATATGATCATCGATCTCAGGTGGGAGCATGTGCACTCCGGCGTTGAGATTATCTTTGTTTTTCACGAGATATTCGCAAGCTAGTGCCTGACCGCAGAACGAAAGTGACATTACTTCGCTTGGGTGCCCCTCAGCAGCCCCGAGGTTTACGAGTCTGCCTTCAGCGCAGAGGAAGATTTTTTTATCCTCCAAAGTATATTCGTCCAAGAAAGGACGAATACGTTTTTTATTAGAAGCCGTCTCTTCGAGCCGGGTGACATCAATTTCATTATCAAAATGTCCGCTATTCGCGAGAATTGCTCCGTCTTTCATCAACTTCATATGTTCAATTGAAATAACATGGAGATTTCCCGTAACGGTTACAAATATATCACCAATCTCACTGGCCTTGGCCATCTTCATAACCCTAAATCCATCCATTTTAGCTTGAAGTGCGCAAAAATTATCAACTTCGGTAACTATGACATTTGCACCGAGCCCTTTTGCTCGCATGGCAACTCCTTTTCCGCAGCTCCCATAGCCCAGAACTACGAATGTCTTCCCTGCGATCAGAGTATTGGTTGCGCGAAGTATCCCGTCGATAGTTGACTGACCAGTACCATAATAATTATCCATCAAATGCTTTGTCTTGTTGTCATTCACAGCGATCATCGGAATCTTCAAAGCGCCTTCACTTGCCATAGATCGAAGGCGAACAATCCCGGTTGTGGTTTCCTCACAACCTCCAATCACACCTGCTAATTTATCTGTGTGCTTGGTATGGAGCTCCGTGATCAAATCACATCCATCATCGATTGTGATATGCGGTTCAAAATTAATAACTTCATTCAAAAATTCATAATACTGCTCATTTGATTCTCCTTTATGCCCATATACATGCACTCCCTCCTCTGCCAAAGCGGCAGCAACATCATCTTGAGTCGAAAGTGGATTGCAACCAGTTATAGCAACTTCCGCTCCGCCAGCGATAAGAGTTCGAACCAAAATCCCAGTTTCTTTTGTGATATGTAGAGCCAGCCCAATTCGCAGGCCTTCAAACGGTTTCTCTTTCTCAAAACGCTCACGAACTTTCATAAGTGCTCCCATATTACGTTCAGCCAATTCCAGGTTTAGCGCTCCTTGAGGTGCAAGCGAAATGTCTTTAACTTTATAAGCCATATTAGATAAATGCTATTTTTTTAAATCAATTATTTTTTCCCAAGGAAATTCCTCTCTTCCGAAATGCCCAAAAGCTGCAGTACGCTTGTAAATAGGCCTTTTCAAATCAAGGGTTTTAATTATTCCATCGGGAGTTAGATCAAAATTTTCGCGGATTAACTTCACAAATTCATCTTGAGACAGATTTCCAGTGCCGAAGCTGTCCACAAAAATACTAATAGGCTCTTTAACGCCAATTGCATATGAAATCTGAACTTCACAGCGAGTAGCGTAGCCGTTTGCAACTAAATTCTTAGCAATAAACCTAGCCATGTAACTTCCGCTTCTATCAACTTTTGAAGGATCTTTTCCAGAGAAACAGCCTCCTCCATGGCGCCCCATCCCGCCATAAGTATCTACTATGATTTTTCGTCCAGTTAGCCCAGAGTCCCCCGGCGGCCCCCCAATAATAAATACTCCAGTCGGATTAATATGAAAAATCGTATTTTCATCGAGCAAATCTTCGAGAACTGGCTTGATCACATGTTCCATAACATCATTTTTTATCTCCTTTTGCTCAATTTCCGGATTGTGCTGAGTTGAAAGCACAACAGTGTGAATTCGAAGAGGTTTTCCCTCATCGCTGTATTCAACAGTTACTTGGGTTTTGCCATCGGGCCGTAGATATTTCAAGGTGCCGTCACGACGAACTTTCGATAACCGCATAGCCAGTTTATGTGCACACATGATCGGCAGTGGCATCAGCTCCGGGGTTTCATCGCAAGCAAATCCAAACATCATCCCTTGATCACCCGCGCCCCCAGTATCAACCCCGAGTGCAATATCCGGGCTCTGCTCATCTATAGCAGTCAGCACAGAACATGCTTTGAAATCAAATCCATAAGTTGCATCACTGTATCCAATTTCCTCAATAACTCCTCGTGCAATCCCAGGAATATCCACATAACAATCTGTCGAAATCTCCCCAGCCACCAATACCAAGCCGGTATTCACCAACGTCTCACAAGCCACTCTCCCATTCGGGTCTTGCTCCAAAATAGCATCCAATACGCTGTCAGATATTTGATCTGCGATCTTATCAGGATGTCCTTCGGTCACCGATTCAGATGTGAAGAGATAAGTCATGGTTTTCATACAATAAATAATTCAAAAACGGCCAGAGCGTATTGATTTTAGGGACTATTGGGCATTTCTTCAATAGAAAATACCTCCTTTATATATTACTTGTGAAAAAACCTCCTTTCTGGAATACTTCTCCAGAAATTATTAAAAAACAAAAATGCAACATTTGAGATTAATTCTAAAACAAATTCGTGTCCATCAGTGGGTGAAGAACGTCCTGGTTTTTGCGCCACTTTTTTTTGTTGGGCAGTTTTTCATGCTCGATAAATTATCCATGGCCGGAGAGCTTTTTATGGCTTTCTCACTACTTGCAAGCTCGATGTACATACTCAATGACATCAATGATAGGCATGTCGATAGGCTTCATCCAAAGAAGAAAAATCGTCCAATCGCAGCTGGTAAAATAAAACTTTGGGAGGGCTACCTGATAATGGCAATTTTTCTCGCCATCACAGGGTTTTTGATGACACAATTCAACTTAAAAACGAATATCTTACTTGGCGGCTACCTAGTATTGAACCTTTTATATTCAAACGGTTTAAAATCAGTCGCCATTATCGACATTTTCCTCGTTGCGCTGATGTATTTGATACGTATCAAAGCAGGTGGAGAATTATTTGATATCGAAGTGTCAGAATGGCTAGTACTTGTTACATTTTTCTTAGCACTATTCCTCATAATTGGTAAAAGAAGGGCAGAGCTTACTTCAAAAAGCGGACATTCAACACGTGAAGTACTCAAGAGTTATAACGAACAATTCCTGGATTATTGCCTTGTTGTAGTGATCAGTGCTACCGTTATCGGTTACAGTTTATACACGGTTTCTATGGAGATTTCTTACCTGCTGTATTCATCATTTTTCGTATTTTTCGGAATGTTCCGATATGTCTATTTAATTTATGTAGAAGGCAAAGGAGAGGCCCCAGATAAACTTATTTTCAAAGACATGTGGCTACTCATAACAGTCGTTCTTTGGGCGGCTTATGTATTCGGTGTATTTTATTATTTCGGTTAAAAATTCAACAGAAGTATGTATCAATCTTTCGAAAATCTTGACGTGAAACTATTTAAAAAATGTCTAATTTTTTTAGACATAGATGGAACGCTAGTCGCTGACAATGAAGACGTGCCGACAGCAGACGTTATTAAAAAAACAAAAGAACTAGCAGAACAAAATGAAGTCTGGTTATGCTCGAATAGTCTAAATCACAAGAGAAATGTGGCTGTCAAAAAAGCGACCAGTCTTCCAATGATCAAAGGTTACAGGAAACCAAATAAAAAAATATTAACCTGTGTGCCAAAGGCCTCACTCGACTTAAAAATGGTGGTAATAGGTGATAAAGTTCTAACGGATGGATTTTTCGCTTTCCGTATCAAAGCGAATTTTATAAAAGTAAAACGAAAACTTGGTAACGATCGATTTCATATCAAGTTATACAATTCAGTAGATGATATAGCTTTTAAATTTTTCAAACTATGGGGTATCTTTTCTTAATTACAGCACTGGTATTCAATGCTGCAGCAAACATTTTGATGAAAATCGGTTCAGGGAATCTGTCTTATCTTACAGAATACGGCCTCATAAAAGGCCTCATGAAAAACTATATTTTGGTAATTGGCCTTGGGCTTTTTGCGGTCAATGTGGTTTTTTACACGATGGCGCTTTCCAAGATAAATCTTTCAATCGCATATCCGATCATGACTGCCGGAGGGATTTTTATAATCGTACTTATTTCGACACTTTTCTTGAAAGAGAGTTTGAGTGCAGGTCAGATGATAGGGCTTTTATTTCTCTTAGTTGGAATAATTCTCGTAACAACCAAAGCATAATTTTCTCATAATGATTGTCACATAAAAAATAAATTTTAATTGCATTAAAACATGAACGAAATGAAAAATGTGCCAACGGGGACAAAGAAAAAATATTTAGTGACAGGGGGTTCGGGCTTTCTCGGAATCAATTTAATTCGTCATTTGATGGGGCATGGGCACTATGTCCGCTCTCTCGACAAAGAGCCATTTGATTATCCAGAGAAAGATCAAATCGATCATGTACTTGGAGATATTCGAGATGCTGCCATGATGGATAGAGTAACAGAAGGAATAGATATTGTGATTCACTGTGCTGCCGCGCTACCTCTGTATCCGCCGGAAGAAATTTATTCTACAGATATAGAAGGGAGTCGCCGAGTTATGGAAGCCGCCTACAAACACAAAGTTGATCGCGTAGTTCACATCTCATCGACTGCCGTATATGGGATCCCAGATCATCATCCACTTGTAGAAAATGATAAATTAGTTGGAGTAGGGCCATATGGCGAAGCAAAAGTTGCAGCTGAGAAAGTCTGTGCGGAATTCCAAGAAAAAGGAATGTGTATTTCAATAATTCGTCCTAAATCATTTATTGGTCCGGAGAGGCTCGGAGTTTTCGCGCTTTTCTATGACTGGGCAAAAGATGGTCATGGCTTCCCAATGATCGGGAGCGGTCACAACAGATATCAATTTCTAGACGTTGAGGATCTCTGCGACGCTATCTATCTCTGTGCCACAAAAGACAAGAAAATCGTAAACGACACTTTCAACATCGGAGCCAAAGAATTCACAACTATGAAAGAAGACTACCAAGTAGTTCTAGATAAAGCAGGGTTCGGGAAAAAGATAAAAGGTTTCCCGGCAGCTCCGATGATTTGGACTCTTCGTATACTCGAGGCATTGAAAATTTCACCACTTTATAAATGGGTGTATGAGACAGCATGTGAAGATTCATTTGTCTCTATCGAAAAGGCAGAGCGAATCCTAGATTTTAAACCGAAATATTCAAACAAGGATGCATTGCTCCGAAACTACAAATGGTACCTGGAAAATCTAAAAACCTTCGAAGGCCGATCAGGAGTCTCACACAGAGTTCCATGGAAACAAGGAATCCTCGGGGTTGCGAAGAAATTCTTCTAACGCCTACTCTTTCTTATCTTCACCAACCTCTTCTTTCTCAAGATTTGAGCTATAAGAGACATTAGCCCGTTCGTTTTTAAGTAAATCCGCATAATAATCTGCAGTAACGGTGTCATCAGGATCGAAACTCTCAAGTAGGTAATCATATTCACCGAGATTCATTGCAATTATGTTTGAAAAACGTTCACCTGACCAGATAGGTCCTCCGACAATTGAATGCAATTTATCATAATAAAGTTTGATATCTTGATTTTCGATCAAGTTTTCCTTTACGCTATTTAACAATGTCTCTGGATATCCTTTTGGAAAATTTCTACGGAAATGCCCGATTCTCCACCCGGGCTCTCCAGCAACAGCAAGCCAATAATCATCTTCTGTCATGGCTGGCAGGCGTGCGAGGAGGGGGTCACTCAAAGCATGATAATCCATGAATAAAACATTCGGTCCTGCGAAATATCCTATCATCCCAATAGCTCCAGTCATCAGTGCAACCTTACCCTCAAGTCGCATTTCCTTGCCAACCTCTGCCCATTCAAAAGTAGGCATCTCAGTCCCACGAGTAGCATGAATCAAGCCAGATTCTCGGAAATAGTATCCCCTTTCATCAGCGACTCCATTCGGTGGAATAAAAAGTACGCCAGATTTAGTTTTTGGCACTGTATAACTTTCAGTGGCTCGTATTGGAGAGCGGCTAGGCATAATTCCGAGTATCAATATTGTAATAAGCAATGCTGGCATAGCTTTGAAGGAAGGCTTAATTAATCTGCTCAAAATTATAGCCGAAACGAACAGAGGGGCCGTGAGGAACCGACCACTCATGAAGCCTCCACCGATTTTCAAAACATAAAGCAGATACAGCATCACCCCTATGGATAGCATCATAAGTTTTTTATTTTTCATCAAAATTGGTAACAGCGCTCCAAGTGTAATTGTCACCATAGTTATCGGATCCCAATTTATAGAATTCATAATATAAAGAAATCCTTGCTGGACTAGTTCGAGTGTAGGCACCCCAGCCCCGAGCTTCGCATAAGCTGTATTTGGGAACGGAAAGCCATAATAAATCAGCGAAAATATTTCCCAAAGTATAAAAGGGGAAGCTCCAAGAGCTGCCACGCCAATCAACTTTTTCCAAGACACCGTGTTTTTGCCATTTTCATCTCCTTTTCTTAATTCTAACCCTCCCCAAATTAGCGCAGGTGCAAAAAGTAAAAGAATATCCATTCTATTTAGTACTCCAAGGAATGTTGCCAATGTCATAAGTCCAAATATTTTGAGTGACATTTTCTTCGTCAAAAACAGATAAGAAAACCATACTAAAATCACATGAGTCAGAGCATTCTCAAGTCCAGAAGTGGAATAATCTATAAAGGCTTTCGAAAGAATAAGGGGCAATGCGGCTATCACAGCTCCCTTCATAGAACTAGAGATCTTATTTGTTAAAACAAAAAGTGCAAGCAAGGAAAGTCCCATCGAAACAAAAATACTCGTAAAAAATATCTCACTTGTAAACAGATAAAAAGGCACAAGTAGAAACAGCCAAAGCGGATGAGTGAAAGCCTGTACACGCTCCATAACATTCCACCGGAGCCCATATCCATTCACGAAATTATCAAGCACTCGAAAAGTGACATATGCATCATCAGACACCCATGCAGTCTTCACAAGTACATACGTAAATACTGCAAAAAGCAAAATCAGGATTAACTTATTCTCGAGAGTACTAAAAAGTCCTTTGGTGGTATTTTCTTTAGTTTTTGCTGCCAAATTTTTAAAATTAAATATATAAAAATCGCCCTGATTCTAGTTATCGGGTGACGTTTTGGCAAGAGCCCAACAAATAACCAATGCCCGGCCCGGCCTTAAGCTGCCAACACTGGCACAATCTTTTCATGAACAAGTCGCATGAATTCAGCATGCTCAGGAGCTTTCCTAGCCCCTTCATCATCTTTTAGAAGTGTAAGCACAGCTCCTCTAGTATCTGCAATTCCTCCCCAGACTTGCTCTGCCTCAGGAGTGAAACGACTTCGAAGGTAACCCCAGAATCCACACATTTTATTTAGCCAATCCTGAACACTAGTTGGCTTCTTCGAATTGTCTTTTTCTGCAAATACAGCAGCAGTTTTACCCATGAATTCTTCTAAGTCTTCCGATAGAGCTCCGGCGGCCAAATCCGCTATAGCAACTATTTCTTCAAGACGTGTTTCTGGTTTTGGTTTATCTGATGGCCTCATTCCTTCAGGTAATTCTTCATTCGTTCTATCATCAAAACTAGTTCCAATAATAAGTCCTTGGAAAAGAACTCTTTGCCAAACAGAAAAGCCATAAGCTTCTAATATCCCATCGGCAGTTAAGACGGCATGCTGTTCATTACTAAGTCCACTTTCGGCTTGTTTTATCGTTTTCCCACAATGTTCTAAATCATGGAATAAAGCGGCAAGTATCACAACTTGACTGATATGTTTAGGAAGTGGATTCCCATCTTCATCTTCATATAAAGCGAGTAATTTCTTGGTATTCTCAACAACCTCTCTAGTGTGAGGTATGTTGTGATACGGATGAGCGGGGTCATCGTAGAGGTCTGACATCCATTTGAGGTTAAGCTCAATCAGATCATCAAGTTTCCTATCATCCATTACTAAATGCCCTTCGTCTTTCACCCCATCGGCATCAAGGATAGCCTGGCGTAATTCTGGGGAGACAATATTTACCGCATTGGGACTGATATCTCTTAGTGCATCTTCGTATTTATCGAAACAAACAGCATCCATATCTTTAAGTTAAGAGCTGCTATTATACAGTCTTTCCGAAACTTGACAACCCCTTTTTATCTCCGGCCAACATTCTCGACCTTGAATCCGAATCCTTCAACTTCTGATTTAGAATAAACATTTCGAAGGTCTACAAAACACTTGTTTCGCATGGATTTCCCGAGCTTTGCAAAATCCAAATTTCTGAAATCATTCCATTCGGTAGCAAGTACAATAATATCTGAATCTTTGACGGCTTTTTCGATTGATTCCAAGATGTCTCCTCCATTTATTTTTCGTATTTTTTCAAGTTCTTTCTTATTTTTCCTGATTCTTTTTGGCAACATAATTCCTCTCTCAATTTCACGCTCCCAGTCAACTATTGGGTCAATAGCTCTGATATCCTCCGCCCCTTTTTGAAGAAGAAAATCGATAAGGTGCACAGATTGTGATTCGCGAATATCATCAGTATTTGGTTTGAAACTAAGTCCTAGAATTGTGATTCTCGCCTCGCTCAAGCTGATGTCGCTAGCTCGAAGCAATTTTTTAATTTTAGAAAAACCTCTCTCAATTAGTTGGTCATTTAATTTGCCAACTTTCTCAAGGAGGGTTAATCGATTCCCTCTTTTTTTGCCAAGTGCCACGAGTGCACGCACATCTTTTGGAAAACAAGAGCCTCCATATCCGAGTCCAGCATCGAGAAAAGCGCGTTCGCCAATTCTCTTATCCAGTCTCATCCCTCTAGCTACCTCTGTCACATCAACATCCACCTCTTCACATAATTTTGCCAGATCATTTATGTATGAAATCTGAGTGGCGAGAAAAGAATTCGAAGCGTACTTTATCATCTCAGCGCTCCGCAGATCTGTGATTACAAACTGGGGATCGTTTTTTGTAACTCCATTATAAATTTCTTGCAAAAGTTCTACGGCAGACTTGTGTTCATCATCTGCACCGATAACAACTCTGTCAGGATTCATGAAATCATAAATCGCAGATCCTTCGCGGAGGAATTCAGGGCATGAAATCACAGAAACTTTATGTCCGGTTTCCTTTTGAATAATTTTCTCAACTTTGTGCCCAGTCCCAACCGGCACAGTGCTCCGATTGACCACTATTAGATCTCCTTGCATCGCCTTCCCGATCGAAGTCGCCGCAGATTTAACATAATTTATATTTGCTTCACCATTCGGCGCAGACGGTGTGGTCACCGCTATAAAAGCAATTTCCGCATCTTTCAAAGCCTCTTCATAATCAGTTGTGAAATGCAGATGAGAAAGATTTTTTTCAAGAAGCTCCTTGAGTCCAGGTTCAAAAATAGGACATCCTCCAGCCTTCAGCATTTCGATTTTCTCTTCATTTATATCCAGACACGTCACCCTATTTCCCGCATTCGCCAGACACACTCCGGCAGTTAGTCCGATATACCCAGTCCCTACAATTGTAATTTTATGTGTCATATTTTTCTTAAAAATCACATTAACTTTACAAGTACACCACCACCTTTACCACATCTCACATGTCCACCTGAGTCCTTCTTCTAAAGTTATCTTCGGTTCAAATCCCAACATCTCTTTTGCCCTAGAAATATCTGGACAACGCTGCAGAGGGTCATCTTTTGGTAGCTCCTTGTACTCCACATTCAAATCCTTGTCCATCACTTTCGCCAAAGTTTCCGCCAATTCATTAATTGTAATTTCATGAGGATTTCCAATATTGAAAACTCTATCTCGCGCGCTGTCTCCAAATCCATCATGTCCCATCAACTTAATAAGTCCATCCACTAAATCTCCAACATAACAAAATGACCTGGTCTGAGTGCCATTACCATAAATTGTAACAGATTCTCCATTTAAAAATTGTTCTATGAAATTCGGAATAACTCTTCCATCGTCTTTTCTCATATGCGGCCCATAAGTGTTGAAAACTCGCGCAATCCTAAAGTCCACACCATGCTTCTCGGAAAAATTCATAATATAACTTTCCAAAAACCTTTTTCCCTCATCATAACAGCTCCGCGGCCCTAGAGTATTCACATTCCCAAAATAATTCTCGCATTGAGGGTGCTCCAGCGGATCTCCATAAACTTCCGAAGTCGAAGTATAAAGAAACTTCGCTCCAGTTCTTTTCGCAATTTCAAGAATATTTTTCCCACCAAGCGCACACACTTCCAAAATCTCCACTCCAAGATTTTTAAAATCCTTCGGAGACGCAGGACACGCTAAATGATAGATTTCATCAATGTTCATGTTCGAAAACTTTTCAATAACGCCTCCATCAATTACATTCATTTCAAAAAACTCAAATTCACCCATGCCTAATTCACCAAGCCTTTCAACATTTCCTTTCGACCCAGTTACAAAATTATCCACTCCAATTACAACATGACCTTCATTCAGCAGCCGCTCCGCCAAATGACTTCCTATAAACCCAGCTGCTCCAGTTATCAATACAGTCTTCATAGATATCAAATTTTTACATCTAGCACTTTAAAACGCGTGGACACTCTAATCGTTTCACCTTTAAAAGGGAATATAAAAACCCATTCATTCAAAAGCCTTGACAAACCACCCCAAAAAGACGTAAAATCACTCCTTCAAAAATTTAAATAACATAAATATTATGGGTAGATTAAGAAAGGCCTTAGAGACAGGAGCAAAAGTTGGATTGTCACTTGCAGCTGCAGGTAAACTAACAGCTTGTGCACCGCCGCCTACTCCGACAATTCAAATAGTTGGAGTTGATCCAGAGTCTATGACGGTTGTGACTTGCACGGATCCAAAAGAAGACAAAACTCTTACCTGTAAAGAAAAAACCAGTGCAGCACCGAGTGTTCGAACTGAAGATGTGGAAATGGATGATGGGACAGTTATAGAAGTTGTGAGACTTACTGTTGATGCCGGTAGAGATGCACTTGTTGAGGTTATAGCAGAGCCTTTTGGGTTAGAAGAAGGAGATGGGCAATTTGTAGCAGTAGGATTGCAAGATAGGGCTCATGGACAAAATTTATCAACTCATTTATTTGTAGCGGAATGTGATCGGGTTAGGGCTGGAGAAAATGCTCCACAAGCTTGTGCAGAAGCAGAAGAACTTGATGTAGAGGATTGGTTTGCAGATTCGCATGGTTGGATTTCAGCAGGTCTGCCAGATGGAGCAAGCGTATTTGACTTAACTCATGACCCAGGTTCAGAAGTTGTATTGAGAGTTCATGTAGGTTTCCGAGGAGACAGAACAGAACTCGGCAGCGAAGAAGTAGAAGCTGATGACGATGATGCTACAGATTCGCCAGATGACGACGATGCCGCGAATGATGACGACGCTTCCCCAGACGATGACGACGCTTCCCCAGACGATGACGACGCTTCACCAGACGATGATGATACCACTCCAGAAACTGAGAATTGTTTGGGAGAGCTAACAGAAGGTTCAAGTGGAGCCTATCCGAGTTATGGGATGCACATCGATGCTGATGGGAATCCTACCCTAGTTGATTATAGGGAGGATGGTCCAAGTGGATCTGTTTCAGTAGATCTAGCGCCGGGTGAAAGCCTAATAGTGAATGCTCAAGGAGCAGGAGAGCCTGACGACGACGAGATAATCTCAGATCTTATGTTCAATGGAAATGGTGCATGTGCAGCATGGAATATTAGTGGAACTGTAGAAGGTTACGATACTCATCCTCATGATGAAGGATTCATAGCTAATGCATGGATGCAATTCAACAATGGCCTTTTAGAAAGATTAGGGCCTTTAGAAGACGGAACGAATCCAATCAACACAACTGCGACAGGTCTGCCAGCAGAGGTTGTTGTGATTTCGGAACAAAATTCCCCTGAGTTATAATTGCACCTTGGTAGTGTTTTCTGTAAGATGCCGGCGTATTAAATACGAAAAAATCTATGGCAGAACATGTGCCAAAACTCTCAATTATAGTAATTACCCATAATGAAAAGGGTTTTTTGAAGGAATGCCTAAGTTCTCTCCAGAACTTGGCGTATAAAAATTATGAAATAGTGATGATTGATCAAGATTCCAAGGATGGATCGGTTGAGCTTGTTGAAAAAAACTTTCCTGAAGTTCGCATAATTAGGAACCAGAATACGGGCTACTGCGGCGGCTCAAACAAAGGTTTCTACGAAACAAAAGGTGAATACATTGCAATCGTGAATCCAGACACAACTTATGAAAAAGATTATTTTGACACCTTAATAAAGGTACTCGAATCCGATCCAAAAATCGGAGCAATTACCGGGAAGATTTTGAAGGCGACACAAGATTCAGACTCCCAGCCAATCATCGACACAACGGGCCTACTCGCATTCCGCAACAGGCGAGTTGTAGATAGAGGGCAGGGAGTCTCCGATGAAGGACAGTTTGAAAAAAGAGAAGAAGTTTTTGGCGTGTCGGGCTGTATCGCTCTTTATAGAAGAGCGGCTCTCAAAGATATAGAACTGCCAACTTTCAAATCCTCAAAAAAGAAAACGAAAAACTCAAGGTATGAAGTTTGGGATTCAGATTTTTTTATGTACAAAGAGGACATCGATATCTCATGGCGACTAAATCTACGCGGTTGGAAATGTGTTTATGAGCCCGGAGCAATCGCCTACCACAAAAGGGGCACTGCGGTGCTCAAAAGATACACCAATAAAGAGGTTATGAAGCACAGATCTCACATCTCTCCATTTGCAAAAAAACTTTCCTACAAAAATCAGAGATTAATGCAGGTCAAAAATGAAACGCCACTAGATATTCTGAAATCTCTACCAATAATAATTTGGAAAGAAATTCTTACTCTCGGATACATAGTCCTGAGAGAGCCAACGACCCTAATTTCTCTATTTAAATTCCTAAGAGCTCTTCCACGAGCCCTAAAGAAACGCCATCACATCCAAAAAACACGCCAGATTAATTCAATGACTCGCTTCTTTAGCAATATGCCTAAATAAGCAATGTAGTCAAATATAGGCAATATATCCAAATAATCGAATTCTGATTTGTGCGCACGCACAGATTAGAGTCCTAGCATTTTTCGACAAGTTGTCTAAAACGCATGGAATTTTACTCCCGGGAGTAACTTTTGTACAAGATTTTGTGCAATTTCGACCGTCGAGAGTACATTTCGTACAAAAAAACGTACGAAACGTGTGCACGTGCACATTCAATTTGCAATATACTCAAACAATGTTAAAATTCACCCTCTCAAGTAAAAATTAAAATTTCAGAGTTATGTCAGGAGAGTTAAGAAGGCCACGCAGGTTAGAAATTATAGGCGATGAAGGTAATGTAGTTGAAACACGCACAGTTGAAGCATTTTCACATTTTGCACCTCCACCAGAAATTTTCGCACTTATAACAAGAACGACACGGTTTCGCTTGACCCGCTTGTGCGATGATGGCGAACCTGCTAGTGAACCGGAGGAGTATAGGGTTGGCCAGGCAGAGCAAATAAGAGCGATAGCGGAGGTAGCAGGATTTGATGCAAAATTCTTTGATCCCGAAGGAAGTTTTTATATGATAATGACAGATGGTCGGATAGAAAAGATAAGATCGGCATAGTCAAATATCATCGCATAAGAACTTTCATAACACAGAGGGGGTGAATTTTAATCTACCACTTTGAGCTTTTTCTGATACAATGCGGCTGATTTTGACCGGGTAAATTAAAAACATGCGTCCATTTATTCGTATTATAGATCAGAAGGGGCTAGCAGTTATCGTGCTGATTCTTACCGATATGTTAGGTTATTTATTGAGTTTTTTGATCGCTTATCATATTCGATCAGGTGTTATGGTCGAATACTTGGGATATGCTCAGATTCAACCATTTAATGTATATATAGGTGCATTGCCGGCAGTTTTTATGATTTTGCTTGTAGTTTTTTATACTTCGGGATTGTATGAAAGGAAAAATCGTATCAATGGAATGCTCGAGACTTATCACATTTTACGTGCTGTGACTTTTTGTTGGTTAATGATAATGGCAGCTTCATTTCTTGCAAAATATGATTATTCGCGTGTGTTGGTAATGCTTTTTTGGTTAATTTCTTTATTCGTGCTGACATTTGGGCGGCTATTTGTGAGGCATATCAAGCTTGCAATGATAAAACGTGGGATGAGCATGACAAGAGTTATCATAGTTGGAGCTGGGCGGACAGGTCGTAAGTTGAAAAGTGAGCTCGAATCATATAAGCATTTTGGCTATGAAATAATTGGATTTGTAGATGATAATGTGAGATTAAAACAAAAAAGCCCATTTAAATTACTTGGAAAAACTAGAGATATGAGAAAGCTTATAAAAGGGTATAGGGCTCATGAAGTTTTCATTTCAGATCCGGCGATGTCTTATGAATCAATACTTGGGTTGATGCATCAATGTGAGGAAACAGATGTTCGGTTCAAGGTGGTTTCAGGGCTTTTTGAGATAGTTTCTGGAGGAATTGATATCAGTGAGATCGAAGGAATCCCGAGTTTGGATATGCGAAAAACTGGAGATAATTTGCTTTATCTTTTTTCAAAAAGATTGATGGATATTATCGGTTCGATTATTGGAATAATTATATTTATGCCGCTTTGGGTAATTCTTGGGATTGCTATTAAAGTTGATTCTTCAGGCCCAGTTTTATTTAAACATGAGAGAGTAGGAATCCATGGGAAAGGCTTCATGCTGTGGAAATTTCGCACTATGCATCACAATGTTAGGAATCAAGAATATGCGCCAAAAAATTTAAATGACAAACGTGTTACACGAGTTGGGCGCTTTCTTCGCAAAACTAGTTTGGACGAGGTGCCTCAATTTTGGAATGTCCTGAAAGGGGAAATGTCTATAGTTGGGCCGCGCCCAGAGATGCCATTTATAGTGAAGAAATATACGGAGTGGCAAAAACGTAGGCTCGATGTAAAACCCGGCATCACGGGGCTCTGGCAGATACTAGGGCGCAAGGATTTGCCTCTTCATGAAAATATAGAATACGATTTTTATTACATCAAAAACCGTTCATTGTTTTTGGATCTTGTGATTATTTTAAAAACATTTACGGTGATCTTAACGGGGAAAGGGGCTTATTAAAATTCTATGAAACATTTGTTGGAAAAATTATTGAAATTCGATAGCCCTTGGTATGACAAGTTATTTTATTATACGTTGCTACTTGTGAGTGCGTTGGTCCCATTGCTTTTTACATTTCGTGTGAAATCATCATTTAGTTTGCCGAAATTATACACTTTGGCAGCATTGATTTTGGCAGCAACAGCTTTTTTAGGGGTTCGTTTTATAGTAAAAAAAAGAATTGAAATTAAGAAAAGTGCATTCAATATTTTGCTTGGGTTATATTTTTTGACATTGGTATTTTCAACGATCTTTTCTGAAAATATTTATTCGAGTTTATTTGGAACGCACGGGCGTTTTATGGGTTTTTTCGCGCTTTCTACATTACTTATTTTAGTGTTTTTTGTGGGGAATTTTGTGCGAGAGCGAAGTGCACAGCTTGGTCTGATTGTTGGTACTTATGCGTCTGGAATAGTGGTTGTGATAATAGGTCTATTGCAGCATTACGGATTTATTATGAATGACCTTATTTTTTCTGCAGAAGGAAATAGAGCATTCGGAACAATGGGTCATGCAAACCATTTTGGAGGTTATATAGTGCAATTACTTTGTGTATCTCTAGTGGTTTTTGCATTGGTAAAAAACAAGGTGGTCCGCGGAGCCGTGGTGTTTCTGGATCTGGCATTTCTACTCGCAATTTTGCAAACAAGTAGTAGGGGAGCGGTCATTGCTCTGCTTGGGTGCACCGCATTCCTGACTCTTATCTACGCAATCCGACACAAAGCAAAGATCAAAAAAATCCTAGCAACTCTACTTATCGCTTCGATAGTTCTGGCTGCTACAAGTTTTGTTTTTTGGGACAAGCTTCAAGAAGTCGAAGTCGTAAAACGTACTACTTCAACAATTGAATTTATAAAAAGCGGCAAGAAACCAGATCGTATCAGTTGGATGCTGAGCTCAATTGCAATGATAAAAGATGCGCCGGTACTTGGTCATGGAGTTTCTACTTTTAAAGATAAATACAACGCATACAGAAGGCTTGATTATCGTGCTCCGGGAGAGGAGCAGGACAAAATAGTTCCAGAAGCTGCACATAATGAATATTTAAATGTCGCCGCAACCCAGGGTATTCCATCGTTAATAATTTACCTTATTTTAATCGGCCTGGTCTTCAAAACAGCAATCAAAAAATCCCTCGATCCAAAGACGAGTAAAACAGAATCAGCGGTGTTAGCATTGCTCGTGGCTTCGCTTCTCGCATATCTATTGCAGGTGTTAATCAGCTTTGGCGTCCCAGGCACAATGATACCATTTTATTTATTACTCGGTGTGACTTATAGCTATTCTTCGAGGATAGAGGGAGAATCAGAAATCAAAATTTCTCCAAACAGCCATTCCAAAAAGACTCAATTTTCACCCTTAAAGAAGGTGTCAGTATTGGTTCTAATACTTGGAATGTTTATTTTGAGTTTTTTCAATCTTTATTATACTCATAGGATCATGAAATCTGATTACCTGCTTCGTGCTACCGAATATCTTACAACGGAAGAGGGGTATAAATTACATGCAAGAATTCTTGAGACAGCAACAAAATACAATCCATACGCATACGAACTATACGAAGAATCGGCTGGTTTCCATGAAAAAGAAGGGATTCGAATTAGCCAGGCAGGGAAGACTCAAGCAGAATTCGAGGCCGCTCTAATTGCATACAATAAGGCATTAGAATTAAATAATCATCATGCAGTAATTTACGGAAAAATCGCAATCATCTACGGTTATCTAGCAGATATCAGCAAGGAGCTCGGCAATGCAGTAAAAGTGGAAGAAGCATACAAATACGCCGCGCTCGCTCACGAAGAAGCACTTAAATTAAGTCAAAACAACCCAGCGTACCGATATCGCGCAGCAGATCTTTATACCAAAAAAGGTATGACAGAGGATGCAAACACAGATTTCAAAAGAGCCCTAGAGCTATACGAAGAAATCAAAATTCTCCGCCCCGAATTCCCAGGCATTGATGAGAAGATTAATGCTGCAAGGAGTAATATTTGATGTTTTATTTTGAGACCTTTCTCTCCAACTCCAAGGCCCTCTTTAGTGAGCTCAAGGCCACTTCCATCTGTTTTAAATCAGGTTCTTTTGTGGTTATGCGTTGGAACCAAAGGCCAGGTTTTACAATTTGGCGAACGAGCCAGCTATCCATATGTCTAGCACTGTATTTGAGCACTTCATAAGAAAATCCAGCGATCAAAGGCAGCATTGCGATACGTTCCAAAAATTTCAAAATAAATGGATCATGAGTTGGCACAACTGTATAAACAAGGATACTCAATGCAAAAACGATAATAATAAAACTAGTTCCACATCTCGGGTGGAAACGAGAATGCTTGATCGCTTCTTTTGGAACAAGCGGTCGCTCAAGCTCATACGTCATTATAGATTTGTGCTCAGCTCCATGGTACTGAAAAAGCCTTCTAATATCCGGAATTTGAGCTACCAGTAGCAGATAAACAAAGAAGAAAAACGTTTTCAAAGCTCCATCTATAATATTGAAATATACGTAAGTGTCGTTCAATACAGGATACCGCCCACTCAGAAAATCAGTGATAAAAAGAGGTAGCCATTTGAATAAAAACAAGGCCATTCCAAGTCCAATTCCGATTCCGAGAATTCCAATCAAGATCTCTTTGAATGTTCGGGTAGCTGTAGAGAGTAACTCCTTGTCGGTTCTTTTGGTCTCAGTGCTCAGAAAAACATCATTCGAAAAATTAAGCGAACGAATACCTATATAAAGTGATTCTACAAGCCCAATCATTCCGCGAACAATCGGAACTTTGGTAAGTCCCAATCTTTTTACCCATGGAACAAACTTTTCCTCTTTAACAAGAATAGTGCCATCCGGTTTTCGTACCGAGATTACGATGTGATTCGGGGATCTCATCATTACTCCTTCCATCACCGCCTGCCCCCCAACAGCAAAATCAAACTTGTCTTTCCCATTCTCACTTGCCAATGGGCAGCATTTCTTTTTGTTTTTCATTTCAAATTTATTAGGATAGCTCTAAAGCTATTAAAAGCTGGCCCATTATACTAAAAACACATAACAAAACAAATCATTTAACTTATCAACTCTCTGCTCCTTGTTGGAAAAGCTATTTTTTGGTATACTTAGACGAAAAATCAAATAAAAACGATTAAAAATGGTTCAATATGGTACCACATCACAGGGAGGCCCAAACAAAGGGGCTGAAGTTGCAGAAGCCAGAGAAAAAATAGACGCATTGGCAGAAATAGCAGATCGCAGACATTACCAAATGGGCTCACGCATGAGTTCAAGGGTATACGAGCTTGCTCTGAACCTTCCAGAAGGAGACCCAGACAAAGAAGAAGCTTTTGCAGCAATCCATGAGATGCTCGAAGCACTTCTTCATTTAAAAGAACAAGACAATACAATTCAACAAAAAGTAGAAGGTGAAAAAGGTATCAAGCCTTCAAAGATAAAAAGAGAAGCCAGAAAAGAACGTTTCAAAATGATAATGCCAGGAGGCCGCGTAGACGCTGCCTTCACTAGATTATTTGCGATCTACAAAAAAAACGACGATAAACTAAACGGAAATTTCGAGCAGATGGCTTAGGAATTGTTACTGTAGAAGTCCTTCCATTAGTTCAGCGAGTTCCCCAGGCTGTATCATTATTACATTTTGCCCATCATAAACAAGAGGGGGATTTTCCACATCCTCATCTGCATCCTCGGCATCTTCATGTAAAGCAGATACGCTTACACGTAAGCCTCCTGCTAACTCTAGAAAGCGTTCAATCACTCCTTCTTCTGTTCTTGAGAATGAAATGGGCTCTACTACGTCTTCACTTCCATCGGGGTTTTCATCAAGGTTGAAAATCACTCCTGCCTCCATAAGTTCAAAAAGATCAGGTTCGACATCAGGATCAAAACCTTCATCGGTGTCAGCGTTTGTATTATCATTTTCATATAGTCCGTTGGGAAGCGTGACAAAAGTCGCCCAATCACTGTCGGCCCCATTTTCTGGAGCAGTTGTTAGTTCTTCAAAAAGACGTTCGTTAAGGCCCATAATTATGTTGGTTAAGAATTCAGTACGGAATCATACGCGACCCCCTGGGTATGTCAATGCGTTTATCAATGAGGGTTGACAAAATCTCTGTAATGCGTAAAATACACCACTAATATTTAAATAAGCTATTTACGATGTTTGATGAAGTTTTTGATAGCAAACCATGGGAAGTCAGTTCTGAAACAGTTGGGCCAACTGGTGTGGGATCTAATGCTCATCTGATGAATCCACTTGGTTTTAATCGTGGGGAAAAAGAAGTTGATACTTGTAATGCATTAGAGGGTCGGCGTAACGATCTGGCAGAATTGATTGCAATTTTAGCTGAGTATTTGCAAGGAGTGAAGGGTTCTAGAGAAAAACTTGCAGACTGGTGTGAAGGGGAAGATTTATCAATTTCTGATGATGCAGATAGATTGACAGCGTGGTGTGAATTTGTAGGTTTAGCAGAAAAATTAGGTATTGAAGGAGAAGCTTTGTTAAGGCTAAGAGCCCATGCAATGCTAAGCGAATGTTCGCCAGTAGAATTTATGTTAGAGCATGGTGAAACTATTGCTGCTACATCAGCTAAATTCAGAAAAGAGGTGGGTAATGTTATAGATAGGCGTCCTCTCCAAGTAGCTTGTTGACTAGCTCCAAAAATATCTAGCATTTTCGCCGAGGGCTTCTTCGATACGGAGGAGTTGGTTGTATTTGGCTATGCGATCGGTGCGGCAGAGTGAACCTGTCTTTATCTGGCCAGTTTCCATTCCGACGACAAAATCCGCTATCGTTACGTCTTCGGTCTCTCCGGATCTGTGGCTCACAACAGCTGTCCATCCTGCCTCATGCGCCATCTCAACCGCTTCCATAGCCTCGGTTACTGTTCCAATTTGGTTTAGCTTGATCAGGATTGAATTGCAGTTTCCTTCATCAATAGCACGCTGGAGGCGTTCGGTATTTGTCACAAGCAGGTCGTCTCCGACAAGCTGAAGTTTGTCACCGAGTCGATCGGTCATTAGCTTGAAACCCTCCCAATCATCTTCGCTGTGAGAATCCTCTATTGAAATTATTGGATATTTTTCAATTAATTTCTCATACATTTCTACCATCTCCTCACTTGTTCGTGTGCCTTCTCCACTTTTTGAGAGGTTGTACATACCGTTGTCATAAAACTCGGAAGCAGCGACATCCATAGCAATTGAAATATCTTTTCCAGGTTCATATCCAGCGGCTTTGATCGCTTCGACTATTAATCCAAGGGGCTCTTCATTTGTTTTGCAGTTCGGAGCAAATCCACCTTCATCGCCAACAGAGGTCCGGTATCCTTTTGCTTTGAGGATTTTTTTCAAAGCGTGAAAAGTTTCAGCTCCGTAACGTAACGCCTCGCTAAAGCTCGGCGCCCCAATCGGCATTACCATGTATTCCTGAAAATCAACACTTGAGTCCGCGTGGCTTCCTCCGTTTATAACATTCATCATAGGCACAGGCAGCCGTGTCGGAGACACGACCCCATTATTTTTTTCGGAGAAGTATTCAAAAAGCGCCACTCGCTTCAGCAGAGCTGCAGCTCGTGCCGTAGCCATTGATATCCCAAGAATCGCATTCGCCCCGAGTCGTCCTTTGTTAGGGGTTCCATCTAATTCAATCATCAATTTATCCAGTCCAATTTGATCTGTTACATCATGTCCCATTACAGCATCTCGAAGTTCACCATTCGCATTCTCGACCGCTTTCAAAACTCCCTTCCCAAGATATCGAGATTTATCCCCATCGCGCAATTCAACCGCCTCATGAATACCAGTCGATGCCCCACTTGGAACTATCGCACGACCTGTGACTTCTCCGGCAGTAACTTCAACTTCAATAGTAGGATTCCCCCGAGAATCAAGCACCTCTCTCGCATGTACGTCTGTAATTTGCATATTAAAATTTTTAAAAAATCATCAATCAGAAAATGCCAGAACTCATCGATGGAGACAAGGCTAATTGTTTTATTGTAAATCCCCCTAGAATATACTACTATCCCCTAGGCTTATAATTTAGAAATTTAACTTTAATTATTTTTCAAACATGGACATAACTTACAACGGAAATACATCATTTTTTATCAAGGGGAAGAAGGCATCGATCGCTTTGAATCCCACGCAAGATATGCCGAAGGCAGATGTTGCGCTTCTTTCTAAGGAAGGGGCGGATGTGAAAGCTGGGTGGGTCGTTGATTGGCCGGGTGAATATGAGATTAGTGAAGTTTTGATTCACGCTATTTCTGTTCCACATGGTGAAAGTAAGACAACTATTTTTCAATTCGAAATTGATGAAGTAAAATTCCTTTATCTTCCAGACTTAGATCATGTCTTAGGGGATGAGGAGATTCAGCAGGTTGGAGATGCAGACGTGGTACTTCTTCCAGTAGGTGGGAATGGAGGGCTAGATGCGAAGACAGCAGCAAAAGTTTATGAAGAAATCGAGCCAAAGATGGTGATTCCTATGCAGCACTCAGAAGGGGGTTACGGGCCAGTGGCTGACTTTTTGAAAGAAGTTGGGAAAACAGGGCTTGAAGCAAAAGGGGTTTTGGAAGTGGACAAGTCTAAACTCCCAATGGACTCTACCGAGTTTCACCTTCTAAAAGTCGCTTAGAGGCATCTAAAGAAAAAGAAAAACTTTTTAATTTAGTAAAAATGTACAAACTAGTACTACTTCGCCATGGTCAAAGTCAGTGGAATCTTGAAAATAAATTTACAGGTTGGACAGATGTGGATTTGTCAGACAAGGGGTACGGAGAAGCGCGCAGCGCGGGGAGACTTCTGAAAAAAGAGGGTTATACTTTTGATATTGCATTCACATCAGTTCTCAAACGAGCAATTCGAACTTTGTGGATCGCTCTCGATGAGATGGATTTGATGTGGATCCCAGTTCGCCGTTCTTGGAAATTAAATGAGCGACATTACGGAGCCCTGCAAGGCTTCAACAAGGCAGAGATGGCAGAAAAAGAAGGTAAGGAGCAGGTGCATATTTGGCGCCGAAGCTATGATACTCAACCTCCAGCACTGACCGAGGATGATGAGCGCCATCCATCGCATGATCCTAAATACGCAAACCTCACAGGTGAAGAACTTCCAGAATCAGAATGTCTGAAAGATACAGTTGAGCGGTTCCTCCCATATTGGGAAGAAGAAATAGTCCCAGAAATTAAAGCAGGTAAAAAAGTTCTGATCTCAGCACATGGAAACAGTCTCCGTGCACTCGTAAAATACCTCGACAATGTCTCAGATGAGGAAATCCCACATCTAAATATCCCGACAGGAATTCCACTCGTATACGAATTAGACGAAGATTTGAAACCGATCAAACATTACTACCTCGGCGATCCAATGGCTGCTGAAAAAGCCGCAGCCGAAGTAGCCGCCCAAGCCGAAAACAAGTAATCATTCCATCGCGCCTACCAGTCATTCCCACTCTCCACAACAAACACCTACTTCTTCCTCACTTTCTCTCCTGGCTCGATTTGGATGCACATATTGCATTCATCTGCCCAGAGTATTTCATAAAGTTCAATCAACGAATCATTGAACGCATTTTGCATTTTCTTCAACGCCAAGAAATCAGTTTTCCTGCTGATCGGATTGAAAACATAATCTAAATTATACTCAATCTGCACAGCATAGAGCTTTGCATTTATATCCAAATTCTCACGGAGCTGTTTTGTCCAGATCGTGTTGTATCCACCTTTATATATTGTGTTCATCTCTACTTTTACTCCCAATTTCTCTTCGATCCGTTTGTGAAAAAATTTCAAATGTTTGTTTGGCAATGAAACAAGTGCATTCTCATCTTCGCCATCTATACCTTTTCCTAAATTTGAAATAACAATACTTGGCATATATTTCCCAGTATCCCCGAGTGGGTGATCTCCAGATGTATTATGGTAATCCACAAGCAAAATCACTTCATGCGCCTCTTCATCAAGTTTGAAAATCGATTCAATAATTCCATCATGAAACGGCCACCAGTATTTTTCCAAGTGAGATAATTTCTCAGCTTTTGTAAATTCTTTACCAGGTTTGAAAACATCACGTCCAAAAAAGTCTTCCATGTGAAAAGCTGTATTCGTATCAGGGGCGCGATTGAAGTCACATACCAATCTGTGGACTTCAGAAACATGTTTAAAATCAGTACACGTGAATTCCTCAAGCTGATTAGTATAAGGATCACTAAACTTGAAAATCTCGTATTCGTTTAGATCAAGCCGCCGAAGAATACTAGGATCGGTGACCTTGGAGCATGCATGCGGTGCTGTGATTATGATTGGATACATGATTTTTTTAATATAAACATTTTCTGAATCTAGCTCTCAGTATGTATAAACTCCAAACTCTCCAAAAAGTTACAAGTTTAAACTAAAATTCATCACTTAACATATTATACCACAAAACCCCCGACTGTACAATCGAGAGATGGTGTCCCCGACAGGAATCGAACCTGTATCTACCCCTTAGGAGGGGGTTATTCTATCCATTTAACTACGGGGACTAGAAACCAATAAGGATTATATACACTCAGATCCATTTTACAAGTTATCCTCATCTCCTTTCTCATCGGGTCCTTCTTCTTTCAGGTCATCTTCATCTCTAGTAGCAAAACTAAGATCTCCATCACCAGATGTTGTAACAGTCAGTTCGCCACCTG
>JABINC010000019.1 GCA_018697675.1 Candidatus Peregrinibacteria bacterium | reverse complement strand
GAAAGAAGGAAAAGAATTCCATTATCAATTAATAGAAGGTGATGATGAATGGCACAGAGGTGAATTTGTAAACTTAACCGGCACAGGAAGAGTGCTTATAGACATGGGTGATCTCGGCAGATTAGTAAGGCATGTAAATGAATTCTCACGCTTAAGTCAAAACGGCCCATCTGATTTAGCTAGAACTCTTGACCGAGTCTTAGGCGGTGGAGTTGATCACGGCGACGAAGTCTCTTCTGCGGTCCGAGCCAGGCCAATACAGCCAGGCGCAATATTAAAATTGCCAAAAGAGTTGGCTGTTAGAGTCAAAGGACTCGAGGGGCAATCTAATGCTGAAAAACTCAGAAGTATGCAGGCAGGAGATAGGTTTGAATATACTACCAAAAGTTATCCAGGGGGATCTCGCATAGGAGTATTTTCAGAGCAAAGTGAAGGTGGCGTACATTGCCGGATGCGTGGGTGGATGCCGGAACAAATCCTTAATTTAGAAACAAGACATTTTACAGGAGTTCATCCTCTCGAGGCGCCTGAGGATCCAAATCCAGAAAAAGGTTACAGATTGGCAATGAAGTTCAGATGGTCAGAGGACAGAGCGGGTTGGGACCGAATGTATGACCATCTTGAAAGCTTGCAAGGAACAGGAAGGTCTGACGAAACTTACGCAGTAATTGAGTCTCATACATCAGGAAGAAGAGTTGTGAAGTTGATTGAGGTAGATAGAAGAGGGGGAATATTAAAAGTACAGATAAATGAACAAGATATTTGGAATATAGCGGTTTCCGAAACAGACATGTGGGTTTTCGAACCTGACAATGGAAGCAAAGCGGACACGGCAGGCGTCGCCGAAGTGGCAAATATTTCTTCAGGCGAAGCCCCAAAAATCCCTGAGCCAAGACAGTTAATGGGGTCGTATTACGAGGAGCTTGAAGAACTTTTAAGGAGGCAAACTTTGTCTGTAGAGCAGGCATTTGCGGAGATGGATTTAGGTGATGAATTGATATTCCAGAGAGGGGGATGGGGTGGAGGGTTTGAAAGAGCTATATTGATAGATAGAGAGGGGATTAGTGCAACTCTACATTTGGCAGGAGAAGATTTTGGTACAAGCGAGCGATTATTTATGTATGGGATGAATAAAGCTATGCGCGTGGAAAAACCAGAGGCCCCAGATCCAGAGCCTGGGTTTAAATTAACTAAAGCCTGTAGCTTTAAAATGTCTGCAGCTGAATATGATGATTTTTATGAGTACATTAAGGCTATTGCCGGGCAACCTGAAAGAAAAAAATATTTAGTAATACAAGCTCCAGGGTATGGAAGAGAAATAGTTTTATTAGGCGATGAGTTCTCTGAGGATCGTTATAAAATACCAGTACATCCGATGTTCGCTAATAGCGTAAATGCTAGAGGAGTGAAAATTTGGTTGTTTGAGGAAGAAGAACAAACTGCAGAGAGGAGCGAAGCAGTACTAGCCGCTGAAGAAGCTGTAAAACTCCCTAATCCAGAGAGATTAGCAGGTACATGGGACGCAAAAATTGAACACATACTAGCGGGAAAGAGGCCCCCGAGTGAAGTTTTTACAAAAATGATTGGTGGAGAGGAAATTTATTTTCGATTCAAAGGGGAAGAAGGTTTTCAAAGAGCAGCTTTAGTACGAGTAGAAGGAGAGAAGTGGGCGAAAACAGATGATGATGATGTAATCCTGCGGAGAGAGGAAATGCATCCGGGAGCTGAAGAAAGATTTCAAATAGGAGGCTTTGAATCAGTTGTGTCTGCCGCTATCCCAAGCGCATCCGGGCAGCCAAAAAAGGAGGGGTATGAGCTCGTTGCGTCATGCCATCTTGGTACTTCTTCAGAGGAGTATTTGGAATTTTACAAACATCTCATGAAGGTAGAAAAAGAAATGCGTGGACTAGAAGCTTATATGATAATAGGTAGGGCCGACAGAGGGGTTTTCTTGGCCAAATTAGCGGGCCCATTAGAAGATGATTATGAAATATCAGTTGATTTGGGAGATGGTAAAACCACTGTCATTAACACAAACGAGTGGCAAGTCTGGCTTTATGATTTGAAAGATAGGCCCAACGCAGATGCTCAAGAGAGAGCTGATGATCATGATGCTACTGAAGCACTTGCAATTCCGATGCCAACTCTCCCACAGCCAAGACAATTAATAGCACCGTGGAATACACATGATGAATTAAAATTACAGGCGGTAGATGAGCCTTCAAAAATAGTATTTACTGAAAAGATGCAGCCAGGTGATGAATTCTTGTGCATGAGAAAATCTGAGTCGGGTAAAATCATAAGAGCGGTTTTATTGGAAGTAGAAGCAGGTAGAGATAGAATAGTGTTCTGCAAAGAAGGGTGGAGGGCAGGAAGTAATGTAAGTAAGCCCATAGTGGATTTTCAAAGAGTCCTGCCTATTGGAAGGCCAACGCCTCTTCCAGCAGTAGAAGGATTTGAACTTACCGTATCATCTG
>JABINC010000039.1 GCA_018697675.1 Candidatus Peregrinibacteria bacterium | reverse complement strand
GCCCTCAAGATGCAGTTTTTTACGTAGCGCTTGAATGGACTGGAGGACCTGCAGGGGCTCCGGTGCTTAATCTAGAAACTGACCGACCACTAGAATTCAAAGGGGGTGATATCTACCTGAATGACGAAGCTTATGACACAGTTGACGCTATGGTCCTTGAAAAGGGAGAAACTTCTTCAAGTACAATCAAGATTGCGGCCAACATCACTATACAACCAGAGAAAACAGGAGAAATTCTACTTCCTCCAATAGGTGGTGACGGATTCCCTGAATTTGAACATAGAGATTACACAGCCGTACAAATCAATGAACTCTATGACGTACTCGCAGTAAATCAATGGGGGGATAAACCAGAATAAAAATTCTCAAAAATGACAAAAAGTTATTTCAACAGAAAAAGACAACTCAAAATAGACGAACTTTATAAGGCCGTACTTAAAGGTAAAAATATCGATAGGCATTTAGAAGAAATTGAGCGACTTGTTCACCAAGACGGCGAAAATGTAATCACAGCAGAAATGTGGGAAACCTTTACAGCAAAAGAACCAGATGAACCAAGATACTACGACACAAGAGCCATGAAAAAACTGGCAAAAATTTTAATGATAGATTTTATAAACAAAGGCAAAGAAAATCCTGCTTGGAAAATCCCATTAGAGCACGAATGCGCACTTGAACTTTTGGCCGAAATCTCAGGCGAAGGAGTGGACATCGAAATAATCCTCAAGCAATTATTAGAAAACTTCATTAACTTAATTAAAGGATCAAGAAATTACAGTTTTTACGATAAATTCATTTCTATATTAAATTTTTTGATAATAGATTTACGACTCGCAAAGCCAAAAAAACACCTAGATTACATTCGAATCGTTTATGAAAAAATGAAGAGACTGAATAAAAAAACAAAGAACAATTATGCAAGAGAAATCCTAGCAGACATTGATAAATTCTGCGAAAAAGAACTTAAACTCTAGGTGACATATATCACCGACAGGATTCAAAAGGCTCTATAAGCTAGAGTTGGTTTTAGACTTATTTTAAAATTTAATCCTTATAAAAATGAGAAAAACTATACTTTTGACAATTGCTCTAGCGTCATTAATTGCATTAAGCGGTTGTCTGAAAAACACTGCTTCGACAGAGGAATCTATGGAAGAGCCTCAATCGAAAATTGTAAAAGAAATGCCAAAAGAGACCATTGTTAAGGCCCCTGCCGACATGATGAAAGCTGACACCGGAATGTTTGAAGAATACTCTGAAGCTAAATTTGCAGAGCTAAAAGGTTCACAGCCAGTAGCATTATTTTTCCATGCAAATTGGTGTTCAACTTGTAAAGGAATTGAAAAAGATTTAAATGCAAACTTAAATTCGATTCCAAAAGAAGCAACAATTCTTCAAGTAAATTACGACACAGAAACTGCACTCAAAAAAGAATACGGAATCACAATGCAATCAATAATTGTATTCCTAAATGCAAATGGGACCGAAGTAAAAAGGCTTCAAGGAGAATCTACATTCCCACAGATCAAAGAAGCATTGATGGCATCATTATAAATTTTTACAAACAACTGAAATGGAACTTTTAATACCTTCATTTTTAGCGGGAATTCTAACAGTGCTTGCACCATGTGTAATCGCTCTCCTCCCAGTAATCCTGGGGGGATCGCTCAGTGCCAAGGATGCGCGGAGACCAATAATAATCGTAGGATCCTTAGGAATTTCGGTAATCATTTTCACACTGCTGCTAAAAGCATCTACAGTACTCATTGGAATCCCACAAAGTTTTTGGAGTTACTTCTCAGGAGGATTAATTCTGATATTTGGACTCACGATGGCATTCCCAAAGCTCTGGAATTTTATCGCATTCAAACTACACCTCCACAAAAGCGACAACTTACTTTCCAAAAGTGCAGGTCGAAAAGGTCCACTCGGCGCAGTTCTGCTCGGAGCATCCCTTGGCCCAGTCTTCACCACCTGCTCCCCAACTTATGCGCTCATCCTAGCTGTCGTACTCCCACAAAATTTTGCAGTTGGATTTCTAAATCTCATAGTCTACACGGTAGGAATGCTAATTCCTCTGTTAATAATCGGCTACAGCGGCCAACGTATAACTCGCCACCTACGCTTCGCAGTTAACCCAAACGGAATTTTCAAACGCTTACTCGGAACACTCCTGATCATAACAGGCCTCGCAATCTTCACCGGCTACGACAAAGTTCTCGAAGCCAAAATCCTAGACACAGGCTACACAGGACCGATCAACATCGAGAAACAGCTTATTGAAAAATAAAAACTCAATTGAAATCACACCAATACTTCTTTAAGATTTAACGTGATTTTTATTTTAAACAAATTGCACATGCTCGACATAAAATTCATCAGGGGAAATGTAGACCTAATCAAACAGACCTGCCAACAAAAACACTGCACAGGAGTGGGTATCGATAAATTACTCGAAATTGATGACGAACGTAGAAAATTGATAAAAGAATCTGAAGATATCAAAGCGGAGAAAAATAAAGCTTCAGAAAAGATTGCACAGATGCAAGGAGATGATAAGCAGGTAGCAATTGCAGAAATGAAGCTCGTGAGCGAAAAAGAAAAAGAGATTGATGAGAAATTGCAAAAAATAAAAGAAGAATTTGAAAGTTTGATGCTCCGCGTCCCTATGCCATATGCACCGGATACTCCAGAAGGTAAAGATGAATCGGAAAACGTAGAAATCTACACGAAAGGCGAAATCCCTACATTTGATTTTGAGCTAAAAGATCACATGGAGCTGATGAAATTACACGACATGGTCGATATCGAAAGAGGGGTGAAACTATCCGGAGCTCGAAGTTATTTTCTGAAAAATGACGGAGTTTTACTCGAACAAGCGGTCCTCCAATACACATTCAAAAAACTCGTAGAAAAAGGATTTACACCAATGAGCGTACCATACATGGTAGACACAGATTGTCTCCGCGGAACCGGATACTTCCCAGGTGGAGAAGAAGACGCATACAATATGGAAAGAGACGACAAATGGTTGATTGCAACCGCTGAGATCCCTTTGACCGCATATCACAAAGATGAAATTTTGACTGAGGAAGAACTTCCAAAAACATATGCCGGAATGTCTACATGCTTCCGCCGCGAAGCTGGAACTTACGGAAAAGACACTCATGGGCTTTACCGAATTCACCAATTTAACAAAGTGGAACAAGTGATCATTCTCCCAGCCGACACTGAAAAATCCGATGAATGGCATGAACAAATACTCGCCAATGCAGAAGAAATTCTAAAAGATCTTAGACTGCCATACAGAAAACTCCACTTATGTTCAGGAGACTTGGCACTTGGTAAATACAAATCTCACGACCTCGAATGCTGGATGCCATCTAGAGATAGTTATGGAGAAACCCACTCAGCAACTTCATTCAAAGATTTTCAAGCTCGCCGCCTAAACCTCCGATACAAAGATTCCAATGGGAAAACGAAGTTCTGCTACACCCTAAACAACACCGCAATCGCAACGCCTCGCCTACTTATCTCACTCCTCGAATGCAACCAAAACAAAGACGGCAGCATAAATATCCCTGAAGTTTTACAGGAGTACATGGGGAAAGATAAGATTGGTTAAGTTTCAATTTCTGGATCCGTGCCAACCTCATCATCGATTGTATCTTCATCAGCTTCTTTTTCCACATGATGATCCTCTATCAAGACCATAAACTGAGCATTGTTGATCGTCTTATGCTCAATCAAAGCCTCAGCAACGGCTTCAAGCAACGGCCTCTGCTCTTCAAGATGAGCTCGAACATCTTCTGCACAACCATCAAGAATCATTTCTAACGCCTTAGTAACTCCCTTAGAATCAGGTTTATAACTAACAAAAGGACTTAATCCCGAACCATCAGGAGCCATCCAGGAATTTCACTGAACTTAGGTAATTTCAAATTATTACTGTTTACAAATTATTTTTACCTCAACCGCCCACCTCCATGACGAGGAGGATCCATACTTTCCGTATGACGAGAACCTTGACCTGTCGCTGCAGGAGACTGAACCCAGGCAAGACCCGCTTCCATGCACTTTCTAGCGTCTCGTACCCCAGCAAAAATTGCATCAAAATCTTCAGAAGGCATACTCTCTCCTCCGACCTGTATCCACTCACACCGACCTCCACCTGTATCTAATCCTGCATTCATTTTGATAGAAATTAAAAAATCTAGAGACTATTATACGCACTAAATGGCACTTGTCAACACTCAAAAGCTAAAATAACCAACTCATAATTTATATTGCAATTAAGAAGAATTCTTACTATCCTACGCTTAAAGTAAAAACAAAAATACAATACGGAAATATGAAAATTCTACTTTCAACAGACAGCCTCAAAGGATACGGCCTAAATCGCGTGTTCGAATTTGCGAAAGATGCGGGATTTGACGGTATAGATTTGCAGATTGAACCAAAAGATTTTGACACACAAAATGCGGAATATTTGAAAGAGCTCGAACAAGAGTACGGATTACAGGTAATATCAATTCAAACACCTAAAAATGCGAATAAGAAAAAAATATTAGAATACGTAGAATTAACAAAGATCGTTGGAGCTAAGATTTTGATTCTACAGGCTCCAAAGGTATTTAATATAAAATTTACAACCTGGCTTAAGACAGAAGTACCAAAGATCAGAAAAAAAGAAAGTATTTCAATCGCACTGGAAAACGCACCTGCAACAACACTTTTCGGATTTATTCCAGAACATGCGATGAATAATTTAGCGGAACTCAAGAAATTCAAACATGCATGCCTCGATACCAGCAGAACCGCAGACCGTAAAGAAGATTTGATCGTCACACTCAAGAAACTTATGAAATATCTAGTTCATGTTCATATTTCAAATGTGAAAAAAGGCCGAGGCGGCCACCTGCCAAATGACGGGATTCTCCCGATGGAAAGCTTTTTGACAAAATTATCAGAAGAGGATTACAAAGGAGCTATCTCTATAAAGGTAAAACCAAAATATCTAAAAATTGGACAGGATGAAGAGCTCGCAAAGCAACTCCAGGACTCAATCGCGTACTGTAAAAAGTACCTAACCAAATAAACTCTAAAACAAAAACAAAGCCATTCAAAACACAGAATAGCTACCACCCTTTTTCTCCTTCGAATCGAGTTAAAGGAAGACCCCCAATAAAATAGGGGTTTTTCTTTTGTGAAAAATCGCTTGAAAAAGGGAAAGAAACTGTTGACAAATATATGTCAGCTCCGTAGAATCTCGCGCGTGTTAAGATAATAAGGTTGAAAAACCACTACACATACCCTACCGACCCCACGACAAGCGGGGTGCTTACGATTGTGTTATTGCATGGGAGGTAATATGAAAAAGTCTTAAGGAGCAATCCAAGGCGCCATATTACAAAGAGTCCATGCGATTTTTATATTAAATTTCAAAAAATTAATTATATTTAAATTCTCTAAACATGCCGACCAAAACTACAAAAAAGGCTTCAAAAAAAGAAGTCAAGAGTGCTCCAAAAAAGAGGGCCGACCTAAAACTTCCACGATTAAAAAATGGAAGAGTGTGCTTTTCTGATGATCCAGCAGACTCAAATATTCCAAACTTAATCGAAGTACAACTAAATTCATACCAGAACTTCCTAGAAGAAGGGATCAACGACTTACTAGATGAAGTAACTCCGATCACTGACTTCTCAATGAAGAAAATTGAACTTCATTTTTTGAGTCATGAAATCGGAGAATCTAAATATGACCCAAAAACTGCACGAAGAAAAAATCTATCTTTTGAAGCTCCTCTAAAAGTACATGTTCAGCTTATCAACAAAGAAAGCGGAGAAATTAAAGAGCAGGACGTATTCTTAGGATCGATCCCACTCATGACAGACAAAGGAACTTTTATCGTAAATGGAATTGAAAGAGTTGTAGTAAATCAGATCGTACGTTCAACCGGTGTGTTCTTTTCTATGAACTCGGCAGCACCAGGGTATGGAACGGCAAAGATTATTCCAAAACGTGGAGTATGGTTGGAAGTTGAAACAGATAAAAAAGGTATCATTCATGTAAAAATCGATAGGAAAAGAAAAATTCCTGTGACTTCACTACTTAGAGTATTTGGATACGAGACAGAAAAAGATATGTTAAAACTTTTCTCAGAGGAACTCGGTCTAAACCCAGAGATGAACTACATTTTGAACACCCTAGAAAAAGATCCTTCAAAAACTGTAGAAGAATCATTGAAGAGCATTTACAAAAAACTTCGACCTGGGGATCTCGCTACTCCTGAAAATGCAAAATCTCTTATCGAATCAATGTTCTTTGATTACAAAAAATACGACATGGGTAACGTAGCCCGCTACAAACTAAACAAGAGATTCGGACTCAAGGTTAAGAACATTCGCAAAAATCACGTATTCCAAGTTAAGGATTTCGTTTTGATTCTAAAACATTTAATTAGAATTAATAATGGTCAGGTAGGTCCAGATGATATCGATCATCTCGCAAACAGACGTGTGAGATCAGTTGGAGAGCTCGTGCAAAATAAATTTCGAGTTGGACTACTTCGTACAGAACGTATTGCAAAAGATCGTATGACTGTAATGGATCTAGACACGGTGACTCCAACTCAACTTGTAAATTCACGACCGATCACTGCGGCTTTACGAGAATTTTTCTCTAGCTCGCAGCTATCTCAATTTATGGACCAAACAAACCCTCTATCAGAACTCGCACATAAACGGCGTCTTTCCGCTATGGGTCCTGGAGGTCTATCGCGTGAGCGTGCATCGTTTGATGTACGTGATGTACATGCATCTCACTATGGACGTATCTGTCCTATCGCAACACCGGAAGGTCCAAATATTGGACTTGTTGTGCATCTTGCAACCTATGCAAAAATCAATGAATATGGATTTATCGAAACTCCATTCAGACAGATTGTAGGCACAGTGAAAAATGGAGATCCAAGTTCTCTCGCAGGACGTATTCTTCGAGAAGATTTAGAATTCAGAGGCAAGAAGTTAAAAGCTGGAGCAAAAATCACAGAAAAAGATGCGCAGTCAATTGCAAAAATTAAAGGAATTACAGAAATATCAGTCAGACCTTACCCAGGTAAAAAAATTGATTACTTTGATGCAGAAGCGGAGAAAGTATTGCTCATTGCACAAGCTAGTTCAGAAATGGACAAGACTGGTCAATTTGTAAATACCCGCGTAGCAGCGAGAAAGGCTGGAGAAGCCAGCTCAATGCACGTAAACGACATAACTCACATAGATATATCTCCAAAGCAGATTATCTCAATTACAACTTCTCTGATTCCATTCTTGGAACATGATGATAATACTCGTGCATCGATGGGATCAAACATGCAACGTCAAGCGGTCCCACTTCTTCGACCGAGCGCCCCATTGGTTGGTACAGGTATGGAAGAAACTGCGGCAAAAAGCTCAGGTCAAGTAACTATCGCCGAAAATAACGGAACTGTTGTCAGCGCAGATGCAAAACAAGTAACCGTACTTTATGACAATGGTGAAAGAAAAATATACGAACTTGCAGCCTACCAAAGATCCAATCAAGGATCTTCAATCCACCAAAGATGTGTAGCAAACAGAGGAGATAAAGTGAAAAAAGGTGATGTACTCGCAGATGGGCCAGCTATCGATCATGGAGAACTAGCTTTAGGACAAAATCTACTCGTTGCATACATGTCTTGGAATGGATACAACTTCGAGGATGCGGTAATTATCTCAGAAGGAGTACTAAAAAGAGACCTTTATTCATCGGTACATATCGAAACATTTTCTGTAGATATTCGAGATACAAAACTTGGATCTGAAACAGTTACAAAAGATATTCCAAACGTTGGGGAAAGTCGACTAAAAGACCTAGATGAAGACGGTATTGTAAGAATTGGAGCCCATGTAAAAGAAGGGAATATCCTAGTTGGTAAAATTACTCCAAAAGGACAAACAGAATTAACAGCAGAGGAACGCCTGCTCCGAGCAATATTCGGTGACAAGGCTCGTGATGTAAAAGACACCTCTCTAAAACTCCCTGGAGGAGAAGGAGGTAAAGTAGTAGATATTCAAATCTTCACACGTGAGGAAGGAGACGAACTCCCAACTGGAGTAAGTAAACAAATTAAAATTTCTGTGGCACAAACTCGTAAGATTTCCGTAGGAGATAAAGTTGCAGGACGACACGGTAACAAAGGTGTCATCTCAATCATCGTGCCAGAGGAAGACATGCCGCATCTACCAGATGGAACTCCTGTGGACATTATATTGAATCCACTTGGTGTATCTTCACGTATGAACATCGGACAGATCTTAGAAACTCATCTGGGTTGGGCAGCGTCAGAACTTGGGATTAGAGTTGCAACTCCAGCATTGGATGGTATTAGCTACGCACAAACCGATAAACTTCTAGCTGAAGCCAAGCTTCCAGAAGATGGTAAAATTCAACTTTATGATGGACGCACCGGTGAACCATTTGATCACCGCACAACAGTTGGTATCGCATACATTTTGAAACTCAGCCATCTCGTAGAAGACAAGATTCACGCACGTTCTGTGGGACCTTACTCACTAGTAACTCAACAGCCACTCGGAGGTAAAGCTCAACATGGTGGACAGAGATTCGGAGAGATGGAGGTATGGGCACTCGAAGCATATGGAGCTGCTCACACACTTCAAGAAATGCTAACTATTAAATCAGATGATGTATATGGTCGTGCCAAAGCCTACGAATCAATCGTTAAGGGTGAACTAATCAAACGACCTAGAATACCTGAGTCATTTAACGTGCTTGTCAAAGAGCTTCAGAGCCTTTGTCTAAACGTAAATCTCTCAAGTACAGATGATGAGGAGAGTGAAATCTTAACTACAGAAGAACTTCTAGAACAAGAAGATGATGAGAAAGTTCCCGTTTCGGTAGATGTCCAGAAAGAAATTGAAAAAATGAAAAACCGAGACGAAGCTGACACTGTTGGTGCAGAAAAAGCTGAGTTGGATGCAGCTGGAATAGTAGAAGTAGCAATAGAAGAAATCCCCGAAGAACCTCGTATTGAAATAGAAAAAGCTGAGTTTGAACCAACAGAAGAAGAAATGGAAGAATTAGAGGCGGACATCGACGATGATGATGAAATCGAAGACCTGCCGAACTTGGATGAGGAAGAAAGTTCGGATAAAGAAGAGGAGGCTGAAGAAGCTTCAGAAGGCTAAAGCCCTTTAAAGTCTTCAATTGAAATTGGGCACTTCAATTGAAATTCCTGCTCCTCAGCCTCTATGTAAAAAATTTAAAACTTAATTTTAGACTTATGCAGAAGAAAAAACATCAAGATCCGGGACAGTTCAATGCAATTTCAATTGCAGTTGCATCACCTGAACAGATCTTAAGTTGGTCTCATGGAGAAGTTAAAAAACCCGAGACGATCAACTACAGAACACAAAAACCAGAAAAAGACGGTCTATTTTGTGAGAAAATATTCGGACCTACCAAAAACTACGAATGTTACTGTGGAAAATACAAAGGTATCCGTTATAAAGGAGTTATTTGTGAAAAATGTGGTGTAGAAGTTACACGCTCAGTAGTTCGTCGTGAACGCATGGGGCATATCAAACTTGCTGTACCAGTAACTCACATTTGGTTCCTACGTTCAACTCCGAGCCGAATTGGACTACTTCTAAACTTACCGATCAAAGCAATCGAACAGGTTATTTATTTTGCATCATACATCGTTACAGATGTAGATCAGAACGCAAAAGAAGAAGCTCTAAACCAACTGAACGAAGAATTCAAAACTCACAAACAAAGAATTCAAAAAGAGTTCAAAAACACAGCAAAACTCCTGGAAATGGAGGCGGAAGGTGGAAACAAAGCAGCGGAAAAACAACTCCGTGACCTCGAGGAATCACATGCCTTCGAAGTTGACAGAGTAACAGAACAAGCAAATACAGCTATCGGTGAATTGAAAAATATTGAAGAAACTGCGATTCTTTCTGAGCTTGAATACAGAGAGCTCTCTATGAAATTTGGACATGTGTTCAAAGGTGGAATCGGAGCGGAAGCAATTCGTGAACTTATCGGTAAAATTGATCTAGACGAAACCGTTGAAAGACTTGAAAAAGAACTCAAAAAAGCATCAGGACAAAAGCAAAAGAAAATCATCAAGAGAATCAAGCTCGCAGGATCACTTAAAGCTGCAGGTATCAAACCAGAATGGATGGTATCTACAATACTTCCGATCATTCCGCCGGATCTTCGACCTATGGTACAGCTTGATGGAGGTCGCTTCGCTGCATCAGATCTCAATGATCTATACAGACGTGTTATCAACCGTAACAATCGTCTAAAAAGACTTATGAGTATCGGTGCCCCTGAAGTAATCTGCCGTAATGAAAAACGTATGCTACAGGAAGCTGTAGACACACTTATCAACAATTCAGCACGCCAAGGAAAAACTGTTTTCAACTCAGGAGACAAACGAAAGCTTCGTTCTCTCTCTGACATGTTGAAAGGTAAACAAGGTCGTTTCCGACAAAATCTTCTTGGTAAACGTGTAGATTACTCTGGTCGTTCTGTGATCGTAGTTGGACCAAAACTTAAATTACACCAATGTGGTATTCCAAAATCTATGGCTCTCGAACTTTTCCGGCCATTTGTAATCGGAAGACTTATTCTAGATGGCTACGCACACAATATAAAAAGTGCTGAAAAATTCATTTCACAAAATCGACGTGAAGTGTGGGATATTTTGGAAGAAGTAACTCAAAACCGCTACGTGCTCCTAAACCGTGCACCTACCCTTCACCGACTCGGTATCCAAGCTTTTCAGCCAGTACTGATCGAAGGTAAAGCGATCCAGATTCATCCACTAGTTTGTACAGCCTTCAATGCCGACTTTGATGGAGACCAGATGGCCGTTCATCTACCTCTTTCTGTACGAGCACAAGAAGAAGCTCAAACTATTATGTCAGCTGGAAACAATGTTCTAAAGCCTGCTGCTGGTGAGCCAATTATTACTCCAACTCAAGACATGATTCTTGGATGCTACTACTTAACTCAAATGCTCAGCGGAAAGAAGGGAGAAGGTAAAACATTCGCAGATATCAATGAAGCAATTACAATGTATCGTCTCAAAGAAGTAACTCTTCATTCCAAAATTACAGCTCGCCCTAGAGGAGAGCTAATCGAAACTACTGTCGGAAGAATGATTTTCAATTCATTTGTTCCAGAAGGAATCGATTATGTAAATGAAAATATTACCAAAGGAAAATTAAAAGGATTGATCAGTGAAATTTATGACAAATTAGGAGAACAAATTACTGCACGATTCTGTGATGAAATGAAAAGGATAGGATTTAAATTTGCAACCAAATCTGGAATCTCAATTGCAAGTTCAGATGCCAAAATTCCACAAGAAAAATATGCAATTATCGAAGAATCCGATGAAATCGTTCGCAAAATCAATAACCAATATTGGAAAGGATTCTCAACTGCAGATGAGCGTTACACTAATGCCATTCGCGTTTGGAATAGGACAAAAGCCGAAATTTCAAAAGTTATGATCAAGGGATTCGACGAAGAAAACCACATTTTCTACCAAATTGACTCAGGTGCCCGTGGTAACTGGGGACAAATTACACAGCTCTGTGGTATGAAAGGACTCGTGGCTAATCCAGCTGGTAAAACCATCGAGCTGCCGATCAAGTCAAACCTAAAAGAAGGATTCTCGATCCTAGAGTACTTCATCGCAACACATGGAGGACGTAAAGGTAAATCAGATACAGCGCTTAAGACCGCCGAAGCTGGATACCTAACTCGTCGTTTGGTAGATGCTGTACAAGACGTTGTAATTCGTGAAATAGACTGTGGATCCAAAGCTGCACATCTGATCACCCGTGAAGAAAGTGAAGAAATCGGTGAAGATTTCGATAGCAGAATCTTCGGACGTGTGCTCGCAGAAGATGTGAAAAACAAGGCTGGTAAAACTCTAATCAAAAAAGAATCAGAAATCGATAAAGATGTTCTACAATTATTAGAGGAAAATAAAATACCAGAAATCTGCGTAAGATCTGTAATCACATGTCTAACACCAAACGGAATTTGCCAGAAATGTTATGGACGAGACCTCGGTAAAAACCGTACTGTTAAGGTAGGTACCGCCGTAGGTATTATCGCTGCTCAATCAATTGGTGAGCCTGGTACACAGCTCACGATGCGTACTTTCCACATGGGAGGGGTCGCAACAGAGGGGCAGGATATTACACAAGGTCTAACACGTGTAGAAGAACTATTTGAGGCACGTCCACCAAAAGCTGCAGCTCTTCTCGCTGAAATAGACGGTATCGTTAAAGTAAGCCAAAGACATAACAAGGCAGAGATAAGCTTAACTTCAGAGGAACCTATCGAAAGGCTATATATCTTACCTGAAGGCTTCGAAGCCGTTGTCAAAAAAGGTGATGTAATCCGCGAAAGACAAGCTATTGCAAAAAATCTAGAAACCAAGAAAAACCTAAGAGCAGAAGAGGCTGGAATTATTGAAAAAATCGCCGTTGACGGAATTACAATCAAATCAGACGGAGTTGTAACAAAAGTCTACAAAGTTCCTTCTGGAAGAAACGTCAAAGTTAAGCACAACAGTAAAATAATTGCTGGAACACCACTTACAACTGGTCACGTAAACTTACGAGACTTGATGGCACTCCAAGGTATCTACCCTGTTCAGAAGTACATCATCACAGAGGTTCAAAGTATTTACGCATCTCAAGGACAAACGATCAATGACAAGCATATTGAAATCATCGCAAGACAAATGCTTTCGAAAGTTCGCCTCGTAGATCCTGGAGAACTAGATCTACTTCCTGGTCAAATCATCGACGTAATTGAGTTTGAGAATTTGAACAAAAAGATGAAGAAAAAAGCTCGAGCAGAGCGTCTACTTCTTGGTCTAACACGAATCTCTCTACAAACCGATTCTTGGCTATCTGCTGCGTCATTCCAGGAGACTATCCGTGTACTTGTAGAAGCATCAACTACCAAAAAAGTTGACCGTCTAAAAGGACTCAAGGAGAACGTAATTATCGGTAAACTCATCCCCGCTGACGCAATCTACAGAAAACTCAATGGTTACAAGGAGGAGTAAAACGCTAAAATCCCCTTGCATTTCACTTCTTGAGCCATTAAAATCCCAAAGCTTTTAAATCACACAAGATTATGCCAACTATAAATCAATTAGTTAGAAAAGGACGAAAAAAGAAAGTTCGGTCAAACCCGGCGCGTGCGCTATCGTTTCGACTAAACACTCTCAAAAACAATGATATCGTCGGTCAACCATCTCCTTTCAAACGTGGAGTATGTGTGAAAGTAACAACCATGACACCAAAAAAGCCAAATTCTGCGCTACGTAAGTTCGCCAGAGTTAGACTTACAAATGGTATTGAGGTCAACGCTTACATCCCAGGAGAAGGGCATAACCTTCAAGAGCACTCTGTTGTATTGATCCGTGGTGGTCGCGTAAAAGACCTCCCGGGTGTGAAATACCACATTGTACGTGGAAACCTAGATACTCAAGGAGTAGACGGACGTAACCAAGGACGTTCAAGATACGGTAGCAAAAGAAAGAAAAAGTAATCTGATCAACTATGTCTAACATAAAACCATTCATTCCGCAGAATTCAAATCCAATTCAGGAGAAGTTTATTAACTACCTGATGCAACGTGGTAAAAAAGGTGTAGCACGCAAGATTTTCAAAGACATGCTAAAGATCATGTCAGACAGAGGTGCAAAAAACCCTGAAAAGACATTTGAGATCGCACTTGCTAACATCAAACCAACTCTAGAAGTCCGTCCAAAAAGAATCGCTGGAGCTGTTTATCAGATTCCATTAGAAGTAACTCCACGTCGCCAACAAATGCTCGCATTTCGTTGGATATTAAACTCCGCTAAAGCTAAAAAAGGTAAACCAATGGCTGAATGCCTAGCCGGAGAAATGATGGAAGCCTCAGAAGGCATCGGAAACGCAATCAAAAAGAAAGAAGAATCACACAAAATGGCAGCAGCGAATAAAGCATTTGCTCACTTTGCTAGGTATTAGAGAGACTAAAACACAAAGAAATTTAAAACTCCCCCTGATAGCAGAGGGAGTTTTTGTTTTATAATTCAAACTATGACGTTGCTAGTTCTGAAGAAAGTCTTGACTCATACCACACCGGCATTCCCGTAGTCCAATTGATTTTTTCATGCAATAATTTACTACTACCTAGGCCTGTCATAGTCACACAACCTCCAAAACTTGTAAAACTAACTCGACCATGAAATCCGTACAAGTCAGGAATCGCCTCACGAACCGGTAAGGCACCATCATGATAAGCATCCAAAATAGCAATTGCTTCGCGAGCACTAACCAAAGAATCAAACGGAATAATTGTACCAAAAGGGCAATGCCGAGACCCTCTTACATGATCAACATGACGTGATTCAACCAATACAGCATCTGCTCTATCCAAATATCTACCAGCTACGACCTTAACTATATTCCATCCAACACCCTTCTCAAGATCGGCTCCTTTTCTTGTAGCCTCATCAACATATTTTCGCATTGAAAAAGGTCTAGTTATATCATCATCTGCAATACTCATAGTAGAAAAAGTTGCGAGCTCATCACGCATATTATTTTGAACTTTGTTTAAGGCAGCAAGAGCTCTATTTGTAAGAAAATGATCTCTTTGTTCTGCAAAAAACGCCTCAGCCTTTTGAACCTCAGGATGTTCATACACATCTAAAGGAAGGGAATAGTCCGGAGATTTAGCATCAAAGTTCCCCTTCTGAAAGCCACTTTCATTACGAGATCCTTTGCGCTCGTCTCTACGACGATCAATCTTTTCATTCCAATAATGTTTTTTATCTGCATTCATAATATTTTAGATTAAAATATGAAATTTATAATTTATTAACTAACAAAGAAACATATCAAAAATTAAAATCCCTTTAGCAAAGCTACAATGCTGTCCCGAGTTTCTTTGACTCCCTCTTGCTCAGGACCATCTACCTGTGGTTTAAGCTTATCCAATAAGTCAGCTACTTTATCTAAAAGAATAAGACATGCCATTCTTTCTTCTCTAGTCGCAGCCTCGTGTGCCTCGATATATGCACCTTCCTCAACCAACCGAACATAGAATCCATCATTATTTGAAATTGTGACCTCGCTACTTCCAGGATCAATCCTAAATTCAACACCATCTGAATTCTTCACTTTCAATACTTCATTAGCCACCCACGTGCGATTAGAATCAATATCGTAAGAAGCATCAAATTTAAAAGTAACCTCATATCCATCAATCTCTCGAGTAATCGTATTTTCGCCATCATTATCAATACCATCAAAGCCTTCAACAACTTCATCAAATGCAATCATAAGAATGTGACCATATTCATGGGCACTATTCATCAAAAGTTCAAGCTGACGAGAACTGGGACCAGAACCTATCGGATCTGTACTTATTTTCACATCTACACTATCCATATTATTTTGAGTTAAAATATCTAATTTAATATTTGACTTAACATTTCAAGGTGTTATAATAACACTTGTGTCGACCAATCACCAAGGACAGTTTCAAACAAACTGTTCCACTACCTACCGACAAATCTTTGACAAAAATGGCTTATTCATATAATATAAACCCAGAATTTGGCTGAAAATAGCGAAAATTCTAAAACTACAAATACTACTAATATCCACCGTTTCGCGTGGACAGTTCCAAAAACCCATACCTATGATACAGGACATTTTGAAAGAAATTGGCTTAGACGAGAAGGAAATAACTGTATATTTAAAGCTTCTTCATACGGGTCCTAGCCGGGCAAGCACCCTCGCCTACCAACTCAAATTACCACGCACAACCGCTCACAATATTCTTCTTCGACTGGAAGATAATAAAATTGTGACGAAGGCACGAGATAAAAACACATACATCTTCTCAGCGATTCATCCTGATAATTTGATAAGCCTTCTTGAAATTAAGAAAAAAGAAGTCTCTGGAAAATACGATAATATGATCGGTGACTTGAAACAATATATGCCAGAACTTCTGAGTATGATGAAGACAAACACAAGTTTGCCGAACGTAAGATTCTTTCAGGGAAAGAGTGCGATCCGCGAAGTCCTATACGACACACTAACTTCCAAAACCGAACTCAAAGGACTCACCAACGTAGATGCCATGTTCGAACATGCAAAAGATATCAACGATGAATATGTAGCTGAACGCGAAAAAACCTCAGTCAAAAAAAGAGGAATAATTCTAGACACTCCTTTCGCAAGACAAATGCACAAAATGCGAAAATATTCACCTAAATCATACATCGCACAAAAATGGATCAACCACGAACTGTATCCATTCTCACTGGAAACAAATATTTACGATGGAAAAGTCTCTTACATAACCTACGTAGAAAATGAATTCGTAGGAGTGATCATAGAGAACAAATACATCCACCAAATGCACGAATCTGTCTGGAACCTACTTTGGGATACGTTGCCAGAGGAATAATCGCCCCAACCCCAACCTTGTGTTCCATCATAATGTACAACCCTGTACATCATAAACGAACGCCTTCTTCAAAATACCATTTTAGTTGATTTTATTTTCAAAATTGGTTAAACTTTAAGTGAACCTAATTTAAAAAAATATGACAGAATATATACATCCAATATCAGTGAAAGAATTGCGAAGCAAACTACCATTTGTAAGAAAACAACTAGCAAAGGGTCAATCTTTCATGATTATTTATCAAAGCATTCCTATCGCAGAACTTAAACCTATTCAAAAAACAAATTATTTCAAAGAGGCAACAGACAAAGAATGGGAAGAGACTTCTCTCAAAGATATATGGGATGATCTTGGAGAGGTTTCAGCTGAAGAATACGAATATTATGAAAATTTAATCGAAAAGAATGCAAATTAAACAGGGGGACATTTATTGGGTAGACTTCGAACCATCTACAGGCAAAGAGTATAAGAAAAAACGACCAGCTCTTGTCTTGCAAGGCAAAGAAATCTCGGAAACCTCGCCATACATAACGGTAATGCCGCTAACTACCAAATTACAACAATGGCAAGAGTACGATATTTTTGTTTCCAGAGATCATAAGAACAATCTTTTCAAAGATTCAGTAATAAAAGTTCAACAAATCGCAACTTTTGATCGAAAAAGAGTACTTGGAAAAATAGGCGAAGCAAACAGCCCTACTTTAAGAAAAGTTCGAGGATATTTGAGAAAACACTTCAAACTATAAAATTGCAAGCCTCACCACTCTCCCATTGACTTCTGGAAGCATTTCCCTATAATCTTCGGGGTTTTTATACCTTCAGGAAATAGGCTTTTTCAAATTATTCAAAAATTAATTACAATTTTACTTAAAAACTATGTCAGACGATCTCGCAAAGGTGAGAAATATTGGGGTTTGTGCCCATATTGACGCCGGAAAAACCACTGTAACGGAACGTATACTTTTTTACGCAGGTAAAATTCATAAAATTGGGGAAACTCATGATGGAGAATCTCAAATGGACTGGATGGAACAAGAAAAAGAGCGTGGGATTACAATCACTTCTGCAGCAACTACTTGTTATTGGAAAGAAAATAAAATCAATATCATCGACACTCCGGGCCACGTGGACTTTACCGTTGAGGTAGAGCGTTCTATGCGTGTACTAGATGGGGGAGTTGCAGTATTCGATGGTTCACAAGGTGTAGAGCCGCAATCAGAAACGGTATGGCGCCAAGCAGATAAATACGATGTGCCTCGTGTATGTTTCGTAAATAAAATGGATAAGATGGGAGCAGATTTTTACATGTCCCTAACTTCAATCCACGAAAGACTTTCAAAAGGCGCTGTTGCAATCCAACTCCCAATTGGAGCTGATTCGTCATTCAATGGACTAATCGACCTAGTCGAAATGAAAGCTTATGAGTTCGGAGGAGCTCATGGTGAGGATGTGAAAGAAATCGAAATTCCTGCTGACATGCAAGGAAAAGCTGAAGAATTCCGAGAAACCCTAATGGAAAAAGTAGGAGAAGTTTCGGATGAAATGATGACTGCATACTTGGAAAATGGGGAGCTCACTATAGAAGAACTTAAAAAAGGACTTCGAATTGGAACTGTAACAAGTCAAATTTATCCTGTACTTTGTGGTTCGGCACTCAAGGACCAAGGGGTGCAAATGGTGGTTGACTCAGTAGTTGCCTACCTACCTAGCCCACTTGATGTAGAGGCTATCAAAGGATTCAACCCAGATGACGAAGAAGAAGTTCGGGAAAGAAAACCGGCCGATTCAGAACCTCTTGCGGCACTTGCATTTAAAGTTGCAACTGATCCATTTGTAGGACGTCTGACTTTTGTACGTGTGTACTCAGGAAAACTAGAATCAGGGTCATATGTTTACAATCCAAACTCAGGAGAAAAAGAACGTATCGGACGACTTGTTCGTATGCATGCTAATTCTCGTGAAGAAGTGAAATTCGTTGGAGCTGGAGATATCGCAGCGGTTGTAGGACTCAAGAAAACTTCAACGGGACACACTCTATGTGATCCATCAAAACAAATTGTTCTAGAATCAATGACGTTCCCAGAACCAGTTATTTCGATTGCAATTGAGCCAAGGACAAAAGCCGATCAAGAAAAAATGGGTATCGCACTTAATAAGCTTTCTGAGGAAGATCCAACATTTAGAGTTTCTTCTGACGATGAAACAGGTCAGACAATTATCGCAGGTATGGGTGAGCTTCACCTAGATGTACTTGTTGATCGCATGAAAAGAGAGTTCAAAGTTGAGGCAAATATTGGAGCTCCACAGGTTGCATACCGAGAAACAATTACAAAAGAAATCGAGCACGAACTCAAATATGCAAAGCAAACTGGTGGACGTGGTCAATTCGCTCACATAGTTATGAAATTCGGACCACAAGAACTTGGAGCTGGATACGAATTTACGGATAAAGTTACCGGAGGGCGTATTCCAAAAGAATACATTCCATCGGTTAACAAAGGTGTCTTCCAGGCTATGAGCCGAGGAATTGTTGCAGGATATCCAATGGTAGATGTGCAAGCGACACTTCTAGATGGTTCATACCATGATGTGGATTCAAGCCAACTCGCATTTGAAATCGCAGGTTCTATGTGTTTCGGTGAAGCTGCTCGCAAAGCAGGGGCCGTACTACTAGAGCCAATGATGGCTGTAGAAGTTGTAACTCCAGATGATTACTTCGGAGATGTAATGGGAGACTTAAGTGCACGTCGTGGACAAATTCAGGAATCGGGAGATCGTGGTATGGTGAAATTCATCAAAGGGCTCGTTCCACTTTCTGAAATGTTCGGATACATGACGGACCTTCGATCACAATCTCAAGGACGAGCAACCTACACAATGGAACTCGCTCATTATGCAGAAGTTCCAAAGAATGTTGCAGAAAAAATTGTTGCAGAAAGAGGAGGTAAGTAAAGCCGCACAGTAGAACCCTTTTGACAAGCGAAATTCTCTTGATTTAAGACGGCGTTTCACCTAGAATCGCCCAGCAAAGAATTAAATAAAATTTAATAACCTTTAACTCTATAAATAATGGCAGACTTCGATAGAAGCAAACCACACGTAAATGTGGGAACCATTGGCCACGTAGACCATGGTAAAACAACTCTTACTGCAGCTATATCAAGTATGTTTTCTTCTGACTCAGAGAAGAAAGACTACTCAAATATTGACAACGCTCCAGAGGAGAAAGCAAGAGGTATTACAATCAATACTTCACACGTTGAGTACGAAAGTGCAGCACGTCACTACGCTCACGTTGACTGTCCAGGGCATGCTGACTACGTCAAGAACATGATCACTGGTGCAGCACAAATGGATGGAGCTATCCTAGTAGTATCTGCAGCAGACGGACCTATGCCACAAACTCGTGAGCACATCCTTCTAGCACGTCAGGTAAACGTTCCATACATTGTTGTTTATCTTAACAAAATGGATCTTGCTGATCCAGAAATCGCTGAACTTTCAGAAATGGAGGTTCGTGACCTTCTTACCAAATATGAATTCCCTGGAGATGACATTCCTGTTATCAAAGGATCTGCTCTCAAGGCAGTTGAAGAAGGTGGAGAATGGACTAAATCAATCGAAGAGCTACTTCAAGCTCTTGATGACTACATTCCAACTCCAGAGCGTGATCTTGATAAACCATTCCTTATGCCAGTTGAAGATGTATTCTCGATCAAAGGTCGTGGTACAGTAGTTACTGGTCGTATCGAACAAGGTGTAGTTAACACTGCGGATGAGATCGCAATCGTAGGTATCAAAGATACTCGAAAAGTAATAGTTACTGGAGTAGAAATGTTCCACAAAACTCTAAACCGTGGAGAGGCTGGTGATAACGCTGGTATCCTACTTCGTGGTATTGAAAGAGAAGAGGTGGAGAGAGGTCAGGTTCTTTGTAAACCAGGATCAATCACTCCTCATACTAAATTCGAATCAGAGGTGTACATCCTTTCAAAAGAGGAAGGTGGACGACACACTCCATTCTTCAAAGGTTACAAACCTCAGTTCTACATCCGTACAACTGACGTAACTGGAGAGATCGAGCTTCCAGCAGGTGTAGAGATGGTAATGCCTGGTGACACAATCAAGATGGTTGTAACACTTGGAGCACCTATCGCACTTGATGACAACACTCGTTTCGCTATCCGTGAAGGTGGCCGAACAGTTGGAGCTGGAGTAGTTACTAAGATTGTTGAATAGTTGACTCGTCAACTGTAAGAAAAAGAAAAACTAAGACCCTTTTCATTCACTTGAAGAGGGTCTTTTCTTTATCTCAAATAATCTACCCCCAAGGATGCACAGTGAAATTAGATTCTTCACGTAATTCTTCGACTCGCCTAGCTTCAAACTCTTCGCCTGTGATTAGGTTTTTAACACGCACCGCGCTAGGTTCGCACGCACCGCTCAGCACATAATGATAGTGCAAAGGAGCTAGCGGCATAAACATATTATAATCCTGATAAAGAGTCTTCTTTTTTTCATAAAGCAATCCTGAATAAAGCGGCTCATTCCAATCAACCGACATATCCCCCACCCCATCACGATCCACATCTCGATAAACCCCCGAGCAACCATCAATTCCTTTCAAAGAAATCCCCGCATAATTATCAGACGAAACTATCAAAGAAGAACCGTCTGTTTTATAAGAAGCTGTATTTGCAGAGAGATGTTGAGGTATTGCAGTATACCCATTAATTCTCCCGCCTGTAGTAGCTATGCGAGAATCATATTCTTCAACAGGAATAGGCGTGCGAAGACCGTACATCCCAAAAACAATATGCGAGGCACCCTTAACAGCAGGAGTTATCTTTTCAACATAGCTCGTAAACATATCTTTAATCGCTACAGGATACTCGCCCTCTGTGTATTTTTCATAAACCATCCTATTTTTATCAAAAACAAACTTCGGATCTTTATGAAGCGCAAGAAGTAAATCATTCGAAACAATATTAATACTAAATAGCGCCTCAAAACCTGCCGAATCCGAAGGGATTGCATACATCTTTCCATTTTCAGAATTGAAATAAAGAACATTATTATGGAAATAATCCAAGTGAGGACTTTGAATAGCAACTAACCAAGCTGCAAATCGAACAAAATAATCTCGATCCAATACTTGATATAATTCATCTGAAGAACCACTACCCTCAATTACCGATTGCAAAACTTCTAGAAAATTCTCCAAATTTTCCCTACCAAGAAAATCATCATAATCTCTACCCCAAGTGTACGCCGATTCATAAATATTCACTGGTAAATGTGGATGCGAATATTCATTAAGATTTTTGGCAGAATAAATTTCACCATCAGGAAGCCCTCTCTCCTCTAGAAACTCTTCATCAAATTCATCAAACATCATATAGAGACCTTCATACCTATCGTTAATGTAAAGTTTAACAAAATCAGTTTTGGAGGTAATAATTCCAAAATCTTCCGCTACACGGTTCGCTAAATACGAATATATAATAGGAAGAGTCTTTATATTGTCCAGTTTGAAAGAATCACGCCCATCAATCCCACCATCCTCTAACTTAATTTTGTAAGATTTTTTAAGGCCATTCCAATGATAAGCATTTAGCCCTTTATAACGCATCTTTATCTCAAATTCATCCCAACCATATTTAAGAGTTGCCTCCTTGTAAACTTTTCCAGATGCAGGCAGATTCTCTTCCAATTCATCCAAATAAGACTCATCTATATACATCCTCATCTCAGGAAGCTCATCATCTATAATTTTATTTCTATCCGAAAACATCTCTTTGGATCGAATACCCCATTCATCAATCTGATAATCATAATACACATTAAGAGGCATGGAATAAGAAGGGATCACAAGCTCTTTATCCAAAAGGTCTACATATTGATTTCTCATAACTTCATCCAAATATCCACGAACAACAACAATATGAAAAGACACACCAATAATAATTAAAACAACAAAAATCACACTCAGTATCCATGAATTTAAAATCCGAAATGGTATTTTCAAAAACTTCTTCATTTTTTATCAAGAATTTTATTTTTTAAATCAATCGCCTCATCATAATAAGGATAAATCTCCAAGGCTCTCTCTATAGCATCAAAGGCTTCACCCTTATCTCCTCTATCAAGTTCAAATTCAGCCCAACTAACAAATAATTTGAAATCCAATGGAGCGAGCTTACTCATAATTTGATAAACTTTTCTAACTTCCTCTTCCTCATAACCCATGGCAATGTAACAATCTTTTAAATCCGAAAGCGCATCCAATTTCAAAGGAGCCAATCTATGCTGAATCTGAGAAGAATAAGGAATTTCATCTACAAATACTTCCAACCTAGGAATCGATTCCATACAACCAAGGGCATCTAAAACATCATCTATCTTCACATTCCTATGTTCCCAAGAATCAATATAAAAATGATGGACCAATGCTGTTCCAAGCCCACCTTCTGAGAAATGCTTATTATCATAATTCGCAACAATCCCTTTGAATGAAATCACAAAAAACAACATAAATATCAAAAAAATATTCAGAACAAGCCACTTCCACCTACATATAAATTTAAAGAAAAAATTCTTCAACAAAAGATATTTAAAAAATCTTAGGACAAAATATCAAATAATCCCCTTGACTACAAACTTTTCACT
>JABINC010000026.1 GCA_018697675.1 Candidatus Peregrinibacteria bacterium | reverse complement strand
TTCCCAGATCTTAGTATTACGGATATGAGCTTCACTTCAGCGGGAGCGATATTTGTAAATATTCAAAATAACAACACTCCATATGTTCCAGCAGGTACTGAATTTTTCAAATCATGGCAAATTAGTGGACAGCAACCAGTGAGTCGGTCAGTGAATTCGGGTTGGTCATACAATCTTGACGATCTATACAGTCAGAGTTCGATTACAGAACAATTTATGGATGGATCCAATACAATGGATGGGGCAATCAGTCCATCAGATACAATCACCATGTGTATAGATCCGACAAATGCAATCACGGAGACGGATGAATCGAACAATTGTCTGACAAAAACGGTGAGCGAAATAAATAGTATTGATTCAGCATTCCCAGATCTTAGTATTACGGATATGAACTTCACTTCAGCGGGAGCGATATTTGTAAATATTCAAAATAACAACACTCCATATGTTCCGGCCGGGACTGAATTTTTCAAATCATGGCAGGTTAATGGGCAGCAACCGGTTAGCCATTCAGTGAATTCAGGTTTCTCGTATGTTCTTGATGGTCTATACAGTCAAAGTTTAGTTTCAGAACAATACCTGGATTCAGGAAATACAAATGGGCTTTCACCATCAGATACAATTACGGTGTGTATAGATTCGACAAATACAATCACAGAGACAGATGAGTCAAACAACTGTCTGACAGAGATGGTTAGTCAAATACAAGGTTATTCAGTTGAATTTCTGGATAATTAATAAGCCTTCGCAAATAATACCCTCTGAGTTGCTTCTTTTCCTGAATAAAAACACTTTTTCCCTGTGACGTTATCTTCTTCGATAATCCTTATAGTAGCCTTGGTTTCATTTTGAACTTTTTCTTCCAAAGTTTCGTCTCCGCACCAGTAGACTCTTATGAATCCTGGGATGTCTTTTGCTAGTTGGGATTTGAAATCTTCGACATTATCAACTTCATGAGTATTGTCTTCACGGAATTTAAGAGCATCAGAATAAAGTCTTTTTTGTATGTCATCTAAGAGAGTTAAAACAGATGAAGCTTCAAATTTATCAGCGCTAAAGGTTTCTTTTTCCATAGTATCTCTTCTAACTACGGTCAAATTGCCAGCTTCTAGATCACGAGGGCCCATTTCGATTCGGACAGGAACTCCTTTGACTTCCCATTCATTGAATTTGAATCCCGGAGAGACATTGTCTCGATCATCCATATGTACTCGTACACCAGACTCTTTTAGTTCAGACTCTAATTTATTGAAAATATTTAGAATTTTTTCTTTTTGGTCATCATCTTTCCAGATTGGAACAAATACTACTTGAATAGGGGCAACGGTAGGAGGTAGGCGAAGCCCAGCATCATCTCCCAAGCATACAATTAGCGTACCAACCATACGAGTAGAAACTCCCCAAGAAGTTTGCCAAGCGTGTTTGCGCGTTCCATCTTTGTCTTGGAACTGAATTCCAAATGCTTTTGAAAAAGTCTGGCCTAGATGATGAGAAGTCCCGGCTTGGATGGCTTTCCCATCTTTTGCGAGTGCCTCTGTAGTCATTGTATATAGAGCTCCTGCGAAAGTTTCTTTAGGAGACTTTTTACCTGTTAATACAGGGACGCAAAGGAAGTCGTGATCAAAACTTTTGTACATGTCGAGCGCTTTTTGTACGAAGTCAGCCGCATCTTCACTTGTAGCATGTGCAGTATGTCCTTCTTGCCAGAGGAATTCTGTTGTGCGGAGGAATGGTCGAGTGCGCATTTCCCACCGGACAATATTTGCCCATTGATTGAGAAGTAATGGTAGATCCCGGTGGCTTTGGATCCAGCGAGAGTAGGTGTCATACATTATGGTTTCAGAGGTTGGGCGAACGACAAGCGGCTCATCAAGTTTCTTGCCACCTCCATGAGTAACCACAGCACATTCAGGAGCGAATCCTTCTACATGCTCTTTTTCCTTCGTGAGAAAACTCTCTGGAATAAACATTGGGAAATAACAATTTTTCACACCAAGTTCTTTGATTCTTCTATCGAGCTCACCTTGAATCGCTTCCCAAATCGCATACCCCCAGGGCTTGATCACCATACATCCACGTACCGCAGAATTCTCTGCCATATCCGCTTCTTTGATTACATCTAGATACCATTTTGAAAAGTCTTCCGACTGTGAGGTTATACGTGCCATTTTAAATTGAAAATTATAAATTTATGATCAAGAAGCATTCTATTCGAAGTTGATGGAAATACCAAATGTTATTGAGGATCTGCATCTTCTGCAACCGGCTCTCCCTGGACGACTTCGATTTTGATGTTGTCCGGGACCGAGGGGAGGTTAGGGGCCCAGCCGGGCCAGGTCTTGATGTCAACTTTGTTGACTTCGGGGAGGTTTTGAATGTAGGCAGCGGCTTCTTTTTTGTTCTTGCCAACTATGTGTTCTTTAATTTTTTTCGAAAGACGGCGGCCATTTTCACTTTCTGGATCAATATCAAACTCTTCGATTCCTTTTATCGAAGCGGTGATTTTTACTTGTTTTTTCTTTCTATCTATATCGACGATATCGTATGTAAAGGATTGATCATATATGTAAACCAGGCGTTTTTCTGGGCTTTTGTGGAGCTTCAGATCTTTGCGTAAAATATTCATTACTTCATTGAAATTATAGGCAATGCCGCTTACGCTGATCTCTCCAGAAATATCAAATTTATCTAGCTCCTGGTCGATGAGATTTTGAGGAATGACATAAGTTGGGTTAGAGAATTCTATTACAAAGGAATCTTCCATCAGTTTTAAATTTGTATTTTTCTCTCGATTACTTTTCTCGACTTCTGCATTCAGAGCTTGTATCGCATTAGCTTTCATTTCCTGAACGAGTTTTTCTTTTGCAGCGTTTATATCTTCGGTGACAATTCGAGGAGTGCTGAGGGTTTTTCCTCCAGAAAATGCTATGAGGTTTTCTCCATACAGTACATTCTGACTGCTTTTGGAAAGGCCAGGTACGAAGAATTTAGTTGGCTCAATATTTCCTCTAGCTCCAATTATTCGCCCAAAGGCATCCTCTGTGTCAGCCACCACTCGGACCTCCCTCTCTCCCGGAACTGTGTCTGTGTAAGCAGTCTCATCTTCGCGAGTTTTCTCAACTTGGCGGCTTCCAGGAATGGTGACGTCTTCTTTTATTCGGAACACAAGCCCTTCTTCTGTCTGGAACCGAGTTTCTTTTACAAGCGGCCAATTATGATCTCTTTTATTGATGATTTTGATTGTTCCAGTTGAATTAGAACCTTCGAAATTTTGCCCTGTAGAATGGTAGGTGATTTTTTTAGTAATTGTTGTGCTGACAGGGTAGGTGGCTAGTATATTTGCGCCATCATTGGTCCCCAAGATATTAGTATTTTTGATGCTGTCGGCGAGGGTGACATTGACGCTGCGCTGCAAAATACTCGGACTGGTAGTGAGCTCGACTGTTGCGCCAGGCAAAGCAAAATACGCAATAAATATAAACAGCACTATGCTAACAATAAGCAGAGTTGAAAATGCTCTACGGCTAGGTGCCACTAGCACAATTTTTGTATCTCTTGGAGTTTTGCGTTGGATGGTGTCTTTGATTCTCGCCAAAGGATTCATGAATGCAAATTTACCTTGTGCAGTATCACGAGTTTTTTTGACGATATCGATAATCGACATTTTCTTTAGTTTTCTGCGTTTTGGGTTGTCATCAGAATTTTCATTGCTGATTGCTCCAAACGGCTCATCTCCAGATGTTGTTGCTGGAGCTTTTTCACTGAGCTTTGCATCGAGTTTATCATAGGCTTTTATTTCAGCTTGGGCGGCCAATTTCAGCCCTACAGGATCATTGGTAATAATCCGCAAATCTTTATCGGCATCGGCAAGTTTCTTTTTGAGTATTTTTAGATTAACAACACTTTGAAAAAGAGTCGCTTTTTTGGGAACCATCAGGTAAATCTCTTTGTTTGGCAAACTTCCAACCTTATCGAAGATTGAAGTAATCTCATCATCTAATTCAACGTAAATCACTTTGTCTTTTGGTAGCCGCCGAACTCTTTGGCTGCCAGAACCACTGCTTGGATGGTTGGTGCTCACTCGAAAGATTTTTAGGTGGTAATACGAACAACTTTTCTAAGTAAACTTGATAGGACTTTTTCTTCACCTACATGCTCGATCCCTAAATTGGCAAGAGCCATAGGGGCAATATCCTCTGGGCCTAGTTCTCCATTTGTATCATCAGTTAAATTCGAAATATAACTTGGTTTCACGAAACTGATCGATGGTTTGCGCGGGAATGGCAGTTTTTTATGCCAATCCCTAGATTCTAAGGCATCTTTGATCTCAGGTAATTTAGATCCTCCTCCGGAGAGATAAACTCGGGCAGGCAGTTCATCGACTCCTTCAAATTCACTCAGAGTCAAGGAGACTCCAGCGAGCCATACATCGGCATCATCTTTCATTGAGTCGCGAACGATTTTACTCGATTGTTGTTCGAGCTGTCCTGCAGAATATGCTACTTTGATCTGCTCAGCTTCCTCAAATGAAACATTGAGTTCTTGCGCCAATCTTTTTGTAAAACTTCTCCCTCCGAGTCCAAACATTTTGGTCCCACAAAGGGATCCTTCTTTTACAACGGCGATATCAGTGGTTCCGCCTCCAATATCTATAAAAATAGCATTCATAGTGCCGCTATCATCACTACTGATCGAGCGCGCTAGAGCATAAGCTTCAGGGATTATTGTTATCAACTCCATGTCCAGTTCAGCTGCAATGGTCTGTAGAGCCCCATGGTGCACGAGAGGTGTAAACGCATTGAATATATTTATAGTGAGCTCTTTTCCTTCAAACCCAATTGGATTCGATACCTTGTATCCATCAATTCTCACATCAACTATAGCTGCATTAACAAGTTTAATATCAATTTCATTGTGTCCTGTTTCGTACGCTAATTCCTCTCTTGATTTGTCATATGCTTTCCACTGCACTTTGTGAATTATATTTTTGAGCTCATCGAGATGGATTTTCTCAGTTGGGGATTTCCGAATATACGTAATTGTAGTTGTTTTTCCTTTTATCAATTCTCCAGCCACCCCCATCACAAGCTGCTGAGGGCTGACATCTGCTATTCTTTCGGCATCACGGATAGCGCTATGACAATTTTCAAGGACAGATGCGATGTCTGTAATTGCACCATTTTGAATACTGTGAGGCCTTTGTTTGACCTTGCTCCTGCCAATGATTTTCCCAGTGCGTCCATCAGTTTCAACTATCAATGCCTTCACAAACTCAGTACCGACATCAAGGGCAACAACATAGCTTTGTTCAGCACGACTTTTTTTAAAAAGATTGAGCATATATCCTTATTCGATTTTTAGGGGTTTTTAAAGGCCTTCAGGTATTTCTCCGTTTGCCTCTTCATCTTCAAGTACTTGTTTCGCGAATTTTACTGACCCAACACAAGTTTCTTTATAATCATCATTATCAGTTATCAAGCTACAGTGAGATTCATTTAGGGTAGCGACAGCAACTTTTCTGTAACAGAATTCTTCATCTTTTTTTCTGTCAATTTCAGCACATACTGTGACATCTCCAGTTTTTTCCGCCAAATTAGATAGGCAAATATAAGTCTCGATTTCATTTTCATTTTCAAAACAAAGAGGCTTGTTTTCGAATTTAATAGCTATATTTCGATAGCACGTATTTCGGACTCCGCTATCTATTTTGTTACAGATTTTCAGGGCCTTTGCCTCGGTGTCTTTTTCCAGAGCGATGTAGTTGACACATGTCCCCTGGTCCAAAACTGTTTCGTAAGTGGTCATACAGTCGGAGATTCTGCTGTTATCAGAAGAATTGCCACATCCTGAAACAACAAAAATGATTAAAATTGCAAGCAGAGAAATAAAAATTCTTTTCATCTTCTTATAAAGTTTAGTTATGATATAGTCGGTATAGGATTTTTACCGATTATTGGCTTATTATGCAAGACAAAATACCCTCACAAATAAAGATAAATGGCCTCTCTATAAGATTTAGAGAGATGGGGAAGGGCCGTCCCGTCTTTATGTTGCACGGATGGGGTGGGGATATCACCTCATGGACGGCTTTGGTGGAGCATCTTGACCTAAAATCCAATCATGTGTTTTGCCTTGATATGCCGGGATTTGGGAAGAGTGATGATCCGGGGAAACCATGGAAGGTAGAGGATTATAAATCATTTTTCGAAGCCTTTGTTCAAAAAATGTATACGCAATTCAAGTTAAAGGGCTCTTACAACATAATATCTCATTCATTTGGAGGTAGAGTTACTATCAAATTAGCTTCTGAAAAAGGGAATAAACTCAATAAAATTATATTGATTGCAGCCGCGGGGATCCGCCATCCGCTTAGTTTGAAAAAAAGATTATTTCAGAAAGTTGCAAAGTGTGGGACTATAATTTGTTCCATGCCAATCCTAAGAATATTCAAAAATTCTATCAGAAAAATTATGTACAAACTTCTTCGAGTTCATGACTACGAACGCACTTCAGGTGTAATGAAGAAAACCTTCGTAAATGTTATAAACGAGGACTTAACACGACTTCTTGAACATATAAAGTGTTCAGCATTAATTGTCTGGGGAAAGAATGATACATATGTACCAGTGAGTGATGCTCACTTGATGAATAAAAAAATCAAAAATTCGAAACTAAAAATAATAGAAGCCGGACGTCACGGGATCCACCGTACTCACGCGAAGACTCTTGGGACATGGATTAATAAATTCTTAAAAGACTAAATTGGAAACTTACCTTCTATACATATTTCTGGGGCTTTACCTTTTCTCGGTCTGTAATACATCGGTTTATTACACTTATCTTTGGCAGCTGAAAGAATACAGGCTTGATCGAATGATGGATTCGATGTCGACTCGCACGGGGTTCAAGAAAGTTTTCCCAGCTCCTCAAGTGATAAAAGTGCTACTTCTGATCGTGGGTGCGATCCATTTTTATTTTGTGCGAGAGCTCGAGACATTTGTATTTTTTGGATTTTTAGCTCTTGGGCTTGAAGTTCTAGATTTGTTTATGAGAGTGCTTCAACACAGGGTATTCCGCCCAAAGAAAACGACAAAGGCAACATTAATAACTGGAGCGACGATAGGGTTGATGACTTTGCTTGGGGCAGGGGCATTATCATTCGACATGAATTACGAAGCGCATATATTAACTCTATTTATACTAAGTGCAGTGATAGGGGATGTGAATTCGATAATGGTATTTATCTTTCACCCAATTACAAAACGCATGAAGCAGAAAGTGATTTTGAAAGCTAAGCAAAAAATAGCTGCACAGGATGTGAAAGTCATTGGAATAACCGGTTCATACGGCAAGAGCAGTACGAAGGAATTCCTATATCAAATTCTAGAGGCAGCTTACCCGGGAGAGGTTTTGAGAACGCCGGGGAATACAAATGTAGATATTGGTGTGGCCCAGGTGATTTTGAAAAATTTGAAACCACAACATAAGATTATGGTGGTGGAGATGGGGGCATACAAGAAGGGTGAGATACGCGCTATTTGTGATATTGTGAAGCCAGAAATCGGAATCATAACAGCGGTTGCGGCGCAACACTTAGCTCTTTTTGGTTCGCTGAAAAACATTCAGGATGCGAAATACGAACTTATAGAATCTTTGCCAGAAGATGGAGTGGCACTCTTCAACGTAGATAGTGATGGAGCTGTGGGATTAGCAGATCGAGCAATAGATGATGGTAGGAAAATCTTAACTTTCTCATGTGAAAAAACTGCAAAATTCATGGCCTTGCATGTGCAAGTTCAGGCAAGAGAAATTAATTTCGATATACATGGCGTGAAATTCACGGCTTCAGTATTTGGGCGCCAAAACTTACCAAATCTACTCGCAGCTATAGCGGTGGCCCGAGAATGCGGCATACCTCTGCAAGATATCGCCAAAACAGTTCGTAATATTCAAATGCCAGATAAGATAATGTGCCTCAAAGAATCAAAAACATATGGGGATGATTTATTGATTATAGACGATAGCTACAATGCAAATCCAGATGGGGTTGTGGCGGCCCTCAATTACATGGAGGCTTTCAAGGGATATGCAAAGATATTTGTATTCCCGGGTATGTTGGAGCTTGGCCCAAAGACTGACATGGAGCACATAAGAGTGGGGAAAAAGATCGAAAAAACCTGTGATTTCACAGTGTTTACATCAGAAGATTTTATAAAGCCTATAAAATTGGGCTTGGGCGATAATTATAAAAAATACATCATAAGCCAGTCCGCTGAGCAGACTCTGCAAGCGATAAAAGAATACTCAAAAAACGGCAAAATAGTTGTTTTATTTGAGAGCCGTGGTAGTGAATCCGTGATGGAAGAACTTCTAAAATAAGTCAAAATATGATGAGAAATCCAATACATATCGCATTATCTCCAAACAATACCTGGGAGGATACTCTAGAAGCACTGAAACAGTTGTGCTTGCCATGGAAATGGGCAAGTTGGCAGAAAGGGGATGCAACAAAAGTTCTAGAAAAAGAATTCAGAAACTACTTTGGAGTGGAGCATGTTTATGCGATGAATGGAGGTCGTGAAGCCCTGTATTTGATATTAAAATCTCTCAATCTCAAAGAAGGGGACGAAGTACTTCTCCAGAGTTTTACATGCATGGTCGTTACGAATTCAATCGTGTGGAATGGACTTAAGCCTGTGTACGTGGATATGGATCCGGAGACTTATAATCTCGATCCAAAAAAACTCGAAGAAAAAATCACTCCTCGTACAAGAGCGGTGATGGTTCAGCATACATTTGGGATTCCCGCGGAGCTCAAAAAGATAAAAGAAATATGCCAAAAACATAATCTGATTTTAATTGAAGACTGCGCTCATGCTATGGGGGCAATGTACGAAAATCAGAAGCTCGGGACTATCGGGGATATAGCATTTTTTAGCCTTGGAAGGTCAAAAGTTGTCTCATGTGTGAGTGGCGGAATGATCGTTGCAAATAGCGAAAAATACGGAGAGCTGATCAAAAAAAATGTACAACAATTGAAGCCCCCAAAAAGATCAATCATTAGAAAGAATTTACTTCATCCGATTGTTATGACTTTGGTGAAAAAATTATATAATTTAGGTCCTTTTGGTAAGGGGGTTCTTGTCGCAATGCAAAAATTGAAATGCTTAACGATGGAGGTCGAAGCTCATGAGAAAAAAGGAATTTTCAAGAAGCCATATCCACACAGAATGCCATCTGCGCTCGCTGCGCTCGCGCTCATCCAATTCGCAAAACTAGATGAATTCAACGCCCATCGAAGAGCTCTAGCAAAAATCTATTACGCCGCACTTAAAAACAAAGAAGACATTTCCGCCCTCGATCCAGATAAGTGCCCAGGAGCTATTTTCCTTCGATATCCATTACAATGTAGTGACAAAGAAACTCGTGATAAACTGCTGGCAAAAGCCAAAAAACGAAAAATCATTCTCGGAGATTGGTATGTCTCTCCTATAGCTCCTCCCAACATAGATATAGAAAAGACTTTTTACAAAAAAGGTTCTTGTCCAGAAGTTGAAAAAGTTTCCAGCAGAATTATAAACTTACCGACATATCATTCTATTACAAAAAAAGATGCTTTAGCTATTTTAGCATTGTTCTAATACTAAAAAATTGATAACAATTTAAATCGTGGAAATAAAAATTCTAGAACAAAAAGAACCCTTTGAAGAGGGCCTCAAAAAAAGCTCGTCATTTCTGCAATCTTGGGAATATGGGCAACTTCAGCAAAAGCTAGGACATACGCCACTTTATTTGGGGCTATACGAAGGTGAAAGTCTCATGCAGAGTTTGCTTTTAATACTATTCAAAGCCCGCAGAGGGACATATCTTTTTTGCCCATACGGCATACACGATGAAAAACAGCTCATAACTTTAATTCCATTTTTGAAAAAATACGGCAAGGAGCACAAAGTGGATTTTATCCGCTTGAGCCCACTTCTAGATGATACAGATGAAAATAAAAAACTGTTCAAAAAATATGGTTTCAAAGGAGCTCCAGTTCATATGATGCATCCAGAACTACTTTGGCTACTGGATATTAAGAAAGAAGAAGACGAAATCATGGCAGGCATGCGAAAAAACACGAGATATTATGTTCGGCGCGCCGCTAAAGACGGTGTAACTATAGAGTCTGGCGCAACCCAAGAACTCCTAGACCAATTCTACGAGATCCATGCCGAAACGGCACGCCGCCAAGGATTCGTGCCATACAGTAAAAAATTCCTCGATGCTCAGCTCCAAGT
>JABINC010000038.1 GCA_018697675.1 Candidatus Peregrinibacteria bacterium | reverse complement strand
GATCAACAAAAGACAGACTTAGAGATCAGTTATTGAAATGTGAAGAGCAGCTTTATATTCCTACTGCAAAACTTTTTATTGATATACGAAAAGATGATAATGAAGGGGAAATAATGCGAGTAATAGAAGAGCTGCAAGAAGAAATGAGAACCGAAGCAACTATAATGTTGACTCGTTATGGGAACAGAGACCCTGAAAAACTTTTAGGTCAGCCATTCAAGGTAAAAGTGACATTCCCAGGGGAGTATGAGCAGTCGGATTCACATACTACTCCAGCAGAATTAGGAGGAACTATAAGGAGGTTTTTTAGGAATTACGTGTCACCAAAGAATATATGGCCCTGTATCATAAGTGCGGTTACAAGAGGCGAGCATGATCATAAATTAATTAATGACATTTTCCGTTTCCGAGAAGACGACAAAGGCAAAACAATTCCTAGTGGCACAAAGATTCAGATAGAAGTAGAAGGTGAAAGTTCTGAAATATTAATACAGAATGAAGGGAGAGATGCTGAAAAACCAGTGGCATTCGAATATGGAGTAGCACTGGTGATCGAAAAATTAGCAAAAGAGGGTTGTATAGATGCATTTCATGAAGGATACAAGGCAGTCAGAAGTCCTAGCCAATAACACCCTTGATCCTTCTAACTCCACGAGATGAGCTCTCTTCTTTTTTGATTTTAAACGATCCCAGAGATCCTGTGTTGTCGGCATGTGGGCCTCCGCAGATTTCTACAGAGAAATAGTCCGCCTTCCTAGAAAGGTCTCCACCATTTTCAACACGTTTTTGTACGGTTTCAGGATCAGTAGCTGCTTCGCCATGTCCCATGAAATATACTTTAACTTTGCCTCCCAGATCTTGATCATATTTTTCTGCAAAAATTCCGGTTGCGCCGATCTCTCGAGCTTGCTCGACAGTCATCTCGATGAATGAAACAGAATAATTTTCTTTGATAGCATCATTTACGAACTTCTCAACTTCAGCTTTCTCTTCATCGGTTAGTTTCTCGTCATGAGAGAAGTCAAATCGAAGCCTCTCTGCGGTGATATTTGAGCCGCGTTGTTCCACATGGTCGCCGAGGGCTTTTCGTAGAGCCTCAAGCATCAAATGACACGCTGTATGCAATTTTTTCGTCTCATCACTATGATCCGCAAGTCCACCTACAAACTTCTGTGAAGCCCCAGCTCTGCTCAATTCCTGATGAGCTCGAAAGGCATCATCAAACTCGGTGACATTTACAGATAAGCCATGCTCCTTCGCAAGTTCGGTGGTCATTTCTATCGGAAATCCATAAGTGTCATACAATTTAAATGCATCTTTCCCAGAAATTTCCGTATCTCGAACTCCAGTATGTTCAAACTTCTTTTCGATTCTAAAAAGCAACCTTTCAAACTCTTTCTCACCCTTAACTAGCGTCTCAGAAAACTGTTTTTCTTCTCCGGTTAATTCCCCCAAAATATGTTCTGATTTAGTTCCAAGTTCAGTGTGAATATCTTTAAAATCATTGATGTAAATCTCAGCAATTTTCGCTGTAAATTCACCCTCGACCCCAAGTTTTCGGCCAAATCGAACGGCCCGTCGAATCAGTCTACGAAGCACATATCCTTGATCAGTATTCGAAGGAGTGATCCCATCTGCAATGATAAAAGTCGCAGCTTTTATATGATCCGCCACTATGCGTTTAGCATCCAAAATCCAATCCCCGTTATCACTGGAATCCTCCACATTACAAAGTCTATTCAATTTCTCAAAAACTTCAGAAAACAACTCAGTTTCATATACATTATCCTTGCCCTGCATCACCGCCGTAAGTCTCGCAAGCCCGATTCCCGTATCTACATTTTTTTGCTCAAGGGGCTCATATGTACCATCTTCTTTCTTATTATATTCCATTATAACATTGTTCCCAATTTCAACCCATCTGTCATCAGTGCCATCAAAAACTTCAGGCGCAGCCTTCGATACCCCACCTTCCTCAACCTCACCTCCAACCCAATAAAACATCTCAGTATCAGGTCCGCACGGTCCAGTTTGGCCAGCTGGTCCCCACCAATTTTCTTTTTTATTCAAATATGCAATCCGTGCCTCTGGCACTCCAAGAGCTTTCCAATATCCAGCAGATTCGATGTCTTGAGGAGCATTTTCATCTCCCTCAAAAACAGAAACCGCAAACTTCTCAAGAGGAATCCCAAGCCATTCTTTACTTGTAAAAAATTCAAACGTCCATTCAATAACTTCCTTCTTAAAATAATCTCCAAGTGACCAATTCCCCAGCATTTCAAAAAATGTTAAATGCGTACTATCCCCAACTTCATCGATATCCCCGGTTCGAATACACTTCTGTGAACTTGTAAGCCTATTCCCCGCAGGATGTTTCTCTCCCAGCAAATACGGCACCAGCGGATGCATCCCCGCAGTTGTGAAGAGCACAGTCGGATCGTTCTCTGGAACCAGTGAGCCCGAAGGAATCACTTTGTGTCCTTTTCCTTCAAAAAACTCTAAATACAATTTTCGAATTTCTGCAGCTTTCAAAATAAAAAAGTTAAATAATTTTCACTCCAGGATTGTATATTGTTCGGCAAATGTTTTCAATGGATGGTGTAGCCTTTTTCTTAGATTCTAGATCGAAATGCAATTTGTCCTGAGAAGACTTCTTTAGGAGTGTGATAATTGAGACGTTTTCTTGGTCTATTGTTAATTAATTCCACAG
>JABINC010000076.1 GCA_018697675.1 Candidatus Peregrinibacteria bacterium | reverse complement strand
GCTAAAGTGTGCGGGCTGTTTATCAGCTTTTTAAGAAAAATTTAATTTAAAAAATATGTTTTGGGTAGATCGAATTGCAGATGAAATTTTGGCCGCTTATCCAGGAAAAAATGAGTTTATTATTCGGGATGAAAAAACTCTTTCTGGGCAGGTACATGTGGGTTCTCTTCGTGGAGTTTTGATACATGGAGTTATGGCTGAGGCATTGAATCAAAGAGGAGTTAAAGCGCGTTTTATTTATGAATTCAATGATGCGGATCCAATGGATGGGATGCCTGCATATTTGGATAAAGAAGTTTATAATCAGCATATGGGGAAACCTTTGAAGGATGTTCCAGCGCCAGGTGACCCAGCTTCTGAGATTCGAGAATACAATGGCATGAAGGCTACCAGTTTGGCGGAATATTTTGGGCTGGAATTTTTGAAAGTTATTCACAGACTTGGATTCGAAAATACGGAAATCACCTGGGCGAGAAAACTTTATAGTGAGGGGTTTTATGACGAGGCAATACGGAAAGTTTTGGCTCATCCAGATGATATTCGGGGAATTTATCGCAGTGTTTCTGGCTCAGAAAAGCCAGAAGATTGGATGCCATTACAAATGGTTTGTGAAAAATGCGGGAAGATTGGTTCGACTAAGGTAGTTGATTTTGATGGCAATGTCGCCACCTACAAATGTATGCCAGACATGGTTGATTGGGCTAAAGGATGTGGGCATGAAGGGAAGGCCGAGCCTTGGCGAGGTGTGGGAAAACTTCCTTGGAAAGTTGAATGGCCGGTTAAGTGGGCTTCTTATCAAGTTGACATCGAAGGTTCTGGAAAAGATCATTGTGCAGCTGGAGGATCTCATGATGTTGGAGAAAGAATCTGTGCAGAAGTCCTGGAAACCGTGCCCCCCTTTAATATTCCTTATGAATTTTTCCTTCTTGGAGGAGCAAAAATGAGCTCTTCGAAAGGGAATGCCGCTTCTGCGAAGGCAGTGAGCGATCTGTTACCGCCGGAGCTCTTTCGGTTCCTGATGATTATGAAAGAACCGAATCAGCCGATTGAATTTTCACCAGACGGAGACACTATCCCGAGACTTTTTGATAAGTATGATGAGGCAGGAAGACACTTTTTCTTGAATGAAGAGGAGAATACTTATCCGGACCTAGACCGACTGTTCTATTTTTCACAATTAGATCCAAATTCTATACCAGAAAGATATTTCCCAAGGTTCTCTAAACTTGTTTTCTTGAGCCAAATTCCAAGCATCGATGTCGAAGAAGCTGTGGCTCGAGAGAAGAAAGAAGAAACCGGTAAGGACTTCAATGAGCACGACAAAAAAGAGCTCGAAACTCGCTTGAAATACGTAAAAACATGGCTCGAAACCCATGCTCCGGACAGCTTTATTTATAAAGTTATTGAAGATGAAATTCCAGAGAGCGCTTATGATCTCTCGATAGAACAAAAAACATTTTTGAAAAATATTGCGGAAATGCTTAAGAGTGTGCCAGATAGCCTCCGCGCGGAGGGTCAGAAAAGAAAAGGACACGCCTCCGCGTGTCTGGAAGGTGAATATATTCATTCTGAAACACATCGCCTAGTTAAAGAATCTGGACTCGCCCCACGTGAAGCGTTCCCAGCTATCTACCACAGTCTACTTGGAAAAGAATTTGGACCAAAAGTTGGTTGGTTTATAGAAGCTTTGGATCGTGATTTTATTGTAAAAAGATTTGAGGAGGTGTCGAACCTTGAAGAGCGCATAAAAGAAGTTATCGAACCGTTCGTTTCTGATTTGCTAATTGTGAATGGGGATGTAATCGAGAAGTTTCCAGGGCTAAAATCAGCTTTTATTGAGCTCCGTGGCATAAAAATTGGCAAGAACAACGAAAAATTAACTAAAATGATCGATGAATTGGTCGAAAATACAGATTGGCAAGCTATAAAAGAAAATTCTGAGCAACTCGCTGAATACAAACGTATTTTCAAAGAATTCAAAGTCGATCCAACCAAAAGAAAACCATCTCCAGTCGCTATAATCGATAGACTTGCAAAAGGGAAACCTTTCCCGCGAATCAATAATATGGTTGATCTTTACAATTATATTGTCGCGAAATCTCAGTGTTCTATCGGTGCTTTTGACATGGATGTCATTACCGCTCCAATAACTCTCCGATTCGCAGAAAAAGGAGAAGTTTTCCAAGGAATTATGGATAAGGAAAAACCACTCGACGCAGGCGAACTCTGCTATTTTGATGCTTCTGGACTTTGTATCGCAAGAAACCTTTGCTACCTCGATTCAGATAAGACAAAAATGACCGAGGAGATTACAAATGTATATCTAAATGCCGATGCAACTGAATCTATAAGCAGTAAGAAATTCCAAGAAATACTCGATGAACTCGTATTTCTAGCAGTTGAAATCTGCGGAGGTGAAATTGGTGAAAGAGCTATTAAGAGCTAAATTCAGAGGGCCATTCAACTTTATGCCAAGCTGGAGTAGGCTTACCCTTGGGGCACATTTCCTCTATTTCAGAAGCACTTAACCATGTTGGCCTCATTACATCGGCCTCCCTACCAGCGGCTCTTTCTAATTGAAATAGGTGCAAAACTCTTTGACGATTTCGTTCGGCTATGCTTCCCCTTACCCCCATAAAACTTCTAGGTAGCATTGTAACATCTCTGTGATTTCTAGCAGATTCTACTAAAGCCGCTCTTCTTGCACTACCAGGCTCATCTGTTCCTTCTTGAACTCCTCTATTCATAGCAATTTTGGTTAAATTCGGTAGGCGATTCTAGAAGATGACGCCCCCTCTTGTCAATTAAATTCACATATTTCCCATTTAAACATACCTAGATTCTAGACAGCCCCCTTGACTTAAGGCCGTTACAGGGTCTACAATACGCCTCCTGTAAATCATTGAAATGAAACCCCATTTTTATCCTGGACTCCTTCCTAGTGGCTTATCCACAAAAGAAGTTTTATTGAAAGATACGAATCGTCTGATGTTCGCCTTTGCGGAACTTTTGAGTGCGAAATTACAAGACCAGGACTCAAGCAGAGAGGTCAAAATTGTTAAAATAGAGGGAAGATCTTATCTTAGCGTAGGACACCTCAAAAGAATTGTAGGAGCAGATTACATTGATGAATTATGTAATTTCTTACCTGCTATCTTTGTAAATGCAATCAAAGGACTTTTGAAATATGACATGAATGTATCACGGTCTCATATATGCTCTCTTAAATCTTTCGAAACCATTTTAACATCCTGGATCAAGTCCCCTAATAACGAACACCCATTTCTGGAGGAATTGCGAAATAGAATGACCACCGTCAGGAATTTAAAACCTAAAAAATTATCTGGTGAAATTATGTTAGATGAAGCACCCCCTACTCTTGAACCGAAAATGGCAGCTAAACCTGAAGAACCAATGGTCAGTAAACCCGTTCAAAAACTCGTTGCAGGCGGAAGAACTGACCTTGCAAGATTTAGGAAAAGTTAAAGGTTGTTGTAAAAACTGAAAGCCGTTTCAAACAACCAAGGGTTGACTTTTTACCCTAATATGCTTTAATGATGGCTCGAAAATAATTTAAATTTTTTGTTATGGCAAAACATGGTCGCACTATAGAAAATCTTAATGCATCTGAAAAAAGTCAGGTTGAAAACTTCTCTAGAATGTCTGGCTTAAGAAGATACTTGTTTTCAAGACCTCTCAGTTCAAAAAAGAAAAGTAACCCCTTTGTAAGAATTGAAATAAGAGATGGGGTAATGATGTATGTATTTGGATTTGACACTGATGAACCTAAAAATACGGGAGACTTTGCAGTTATCTTAGCAAGTGGCCTTTTAGCTGGTTTTTTTAGTAGCAAAGAAAGTGGCATTGTCAGAGATAATGTTGTAGATGAGGATGGAAATACCAAGCTATTAAATAGATGGGCAGTCCCTGTGAAAAATTTCCCTCCTCCATTTAAATTTGGCCCTCCTAAATCAATAGAGGGTACTGCTGCTTCTGAAGCCCCTACGAATAAACCTACTCTTCCTGAAGCAGGGGCAGAGGTCGCTGCCAATGTCCGTGAAAGTGTAGTGATTAGATTATTTGGTGGTCGTTCTGAAAATAGGGGGCGTGCATCACTCCGTGCCAGTGCCCCAGGTAAAGCCACCGTGACAAGCTTAAGAGGCTGGGGAGAAGATTCAGACTCTTTAGTCGGTGAAGCATTAGCAGTTGGAGAGGTCGAGGGGGTTGATGAATTAAGACTCACGCGTGAAGATAGGCGAGAATCAAGAGAGAGGGATGAATAATTATCTTTTGTTAAATCTCTAACAATTTACGCAGCTCATTTATGTACTCCATTTCATTGTCTCTTTGAGTGTAGTGGAGATTTGCATCGTATAGTGGCATGTACTCTTCGATGAGGCGTTCGAGATTTGGGCGGAGCTCTTCTATGGCTTGTGCGTTGTTTAGCTTAGTTGCTGTTCGAGCATATCCAGCATAGTATTTGAAGGTGTTTTTTGGATTAACTTCTATGGCTTTGGCGTAGTGTGTGAGGGCATCTTCTAGTTGATTTTTGTTAAAGGCAATCTGACCAAAACGTGAATAAGCTTCTGCGTCATATAGATTATATTTGAGGTGGTTTTCTAGGAGGATTTGGCGCTTTTCTATAGCCCTGTTCTGTGGATATTGCATCATTATTTCGCCATCTTTATTTAGAAAAGGTTCATTTTTCGCATACCCATCATCCAACCTGAGTAATGTCCAACGTGGTAGAAGTGGGGTATAGTTTTCTACATCACCCCTTGATCCAGAATTGGTCGTTGGGCCGAAACTCTGACTGAGCCATAAATAGTGCCAACTGTCTTTTACTATTCGGACACTTGAACATGCTAAAATTATGATTAATGTGAGTGCAAAAATTGCTGTGAGGAGGTGAGATAAGAATGAATATTCCTTGGTGGTTTTGGTAGATTTTTCTGAGATTATGCTGGCGGCGAGGGCCGATAAAAGAAGCCAGAATATCAAATAATTGCTGATGAAATTTAAATTGTGGTCGACCATGCAGTGGGCGAGCGCCCCGAGCAGCGCGGCCCAAGTGAATTTCTGGAAAGTGGTCGAATTACGAGAAAATGGATTTGTTTTTATGAAAATTGTGAATAGAAATACGAGGAAGAATATTACCGCTGGGAGACCTCTTTCGGTTGCATATTTAAAAATCAAATTATGCGGATGATCCGAAAGACTGAGGAAACCTTCCTGAACATGCGGGTAAATCCATTTGAAACTCGAAGGCCCAAAACCTGTGAGAGGCTCTTCTTTTATAAGACTCATCGATCCCGTGAAAAATTCTTTTCGCTCCGTAAATGAACTTCCTCCCTGTGATTCTTGAAAAGTAATTCTCTCCGAAATATCAGTTATGTCTCCGTTTGCGGATTTCACTGTTTGTAAGACCTGAACAGAAGCATACGAAGTCGCCGCTATTAGAATTGAAATTATAAAAATATGCCAAAGTTTAATCAAACTTATCGGCTTGATTCTATGCATCAAGAAAATTCCGAGAATTACCATTTCGATTATAAATGCGAGCATTCCGGCTCTCGAAAAAGTCATTAAAAATCCACCGAGTAGAATTCCAATAAACAGTATTTTTATGAATGCTGTAGCGTGATTTGTGAAATGTTTTTGAACAAAAGCCCAATAAATAGTAAGTGGAAATGTCAGCAGAAAAAAGAGTGCGTACGCATTTGGCCAAGAGTCCGCTTTGATCTCTGGGTTATAGAAAAGTCCAAAAAATCGCGTGTGATCAGTTGTTAAAAAACCATAAATTCCCCCGATTAGGCTGAAGGTCAGGAGAAGGGTGAGGCCGAAAGGGAGATATTTTTCAAGAAAGGAAATTGAGTGTTCTTCTTTTTTTTCTCGCGCCGTGAGTTTCGTGGTAGAAAAGTATAAAAATACCAAAGCGCCGGCAAAAAGCATGTAAATTTCTGTGAATCCAAAAGTGCTAACTTTGGCTGTAACAAAAGAAAACGCTGACCATCCAACAAGTAAAATTAATGGGATTAGAATCATCTTCGGCGGCCCTACAAACCCAGGCTCCTTGGTCTTCCTTCGCTTCCACCATGAGAAAAACCACCCCTTCATACAGCCCACCACAATCAAAAACACAATAAGCATCACCGGCAAAAACCGCTCCACAAGATCAAATTTATTTGCTTTCGGGAATGCATGTGCAATCAGCGGCAACAAAATTACCAGCCACACAAAAACATGATTGTAGATTTTCATCTTCCAATTGAAAATCTTGTTGTAAAGTTTGACTAGGTTCGGCATATTCAAATTGTGGAAAGGTTCGCTTGCCGCACTATAATGGAAATCCCTTAAAATTGAAATAACTACTATGACCACTCAAGAATACGACAAAATTGCGATTTTAGATTATGGCAGCCAGTACACTCATCTGATTGCACGACGTATTAGAGGGTTAGGCGTATACAGTGAAATACTACCTACTGATATATCTGCTGAAAAATTGAAAATATATAAAGGTATCATTCTTTCTGGTGGCCCCAATTCTGTGTATGAAGATGGTGCCCCAAATGTGGATGAAGGCATATTCGAACTAGGAGTACCTATACTTGGCATCTGCTATGGCCATCAGTTGATCACAAAACTCTTAGGTGGAGAGGTGAAAAAAGGAAATGGGAATGAAACTGGAGCGGAATTTGGCGAAGCAATTATCCATGTTGAAAAAAATGCTGGTATATTTGAAGACTTTGGCACAAATGTAATGGATGGAATTAAATACAGGGAAATATTACAAGTGAAAGTATGGATGAGTCATGGTGACAAAGTAACAAGGTTACCAGATGGATTTGAAATTTTAGCATCCTCTACTGATGACCCATATTCTGCGGTAGGAGATCTTGAAAGGAATATTTATGGAGTGCAATTCCACCCCGAAGTTGTACATACAATGAAAGGGAAAGAAATGCTGTTAAATTTCATTAAATTGACTAGAGCGGAACGTAATTGGTCAACTTCCAGTTTTATCAGCCAAGCTGTGGAAGACATCAAGGAACGAGTTGGTGACAAGAATGTATTTATGTTTGTAAGTGGCGGAGTAGATAGTAGTGTTGCATACACACTCTTGGTAAAAGCTTTGGGGCAAGAAAGGGTCCGTGGTTTCTTTGTCGACACTGGACTAATGCGCAAAAATGAAGCAAATGAGGTCAAAAAAATGCTTAATGAGGCCGGAATTGATATTCATGTTGAACCTGCTGAAAAACTATTTTTAGATAATCTTACCCCTCAAGACAGCGAGCATATTGTAATTGCTCCAGAAAAAAAACGAGAGTGGATTGGTCTCTCATTTTTAGATGCCAGAGAAAAAATAATGAAGGATCAAAATTTAGACTCGAGGCAATGGCTACTTGGACAGGGTACAATTTATCCTGACACAATTGAATCTGGTGGCACTAAACATGCTCATAAGATCAAAACTCACCATAATCGCATACCAACTATTGTACAAATGGAAAAGGATGGACTGATTATAGAACCTATCAAAAATCTATATAAAGACGAGGTCAGACTTGTAGGCTTAGAACTTGGACTGCCAAATAAATTAATAGATAGACGTCCCTTCCCTGGTCCAGGTCTAGGAGTCAGAATTCTGTGCAATAAAACTGGGACTGTGGCCGCAACCAAAGAACTCCCTGTGCCAGATGAATTTTTGGAAAATTTTGATTGGAACCTATACAAGGAAATACAAAACTTTTTAAATGGGCAGGATGTTAAATTCTCAGCCCATGTTCTTCAAACAAGATCTGTCGGAGTCCAGGGGGACGTTCGCACTTACAAACATCCCGTTGTTCTATATGGTAAAACGGGAAATTGGAAAGACTTATCACGTATTGCACCTAAAATCACAAACAAATTCCCTGAGGTTAATAGAGTAATTTATCTAATACACTCAAGGAAGGACTTCCAGCCTAATATCAGTGGCCCTTCTGAAGGATGGATTACCGAAGATAGAATAAAAATCTTGCAAAATGCGGATGATATCGCTCAAAAATGGCTAGAAAAAGTTGATATTGGTAAGAATGTGTGGCAAATGCCAACCGTCTTGGTTCCACTATCAATAAATAATGATGGAGATGAAGCAATCATCTTACGACCTGTTGTATCAGAGGAGGCTATGACAGCCAATTTTGCACAATTACCGATGGAAAAAGTTAAAGACTTAGCTGAAGATATTATGCACGATAAAAACATTTCAGCCGTATTTTATGACGTCACAAACAAACCTCCTGGGACTATTGAGTGGGAATAAAAAACCACTACCTATTAGAAAATGAAATAGTCAGATCTAGATTTAGTGCCTTAGCGATTTTTTGTAAAAAAGTAATACTAGGATTATATGCCCCTGATTCAAGACGTGAAATTGCGGACTGTTTTGTCCCTATTTTTTCAGCAAGTTCCGCCTGAGTAAGGCCGTTTTTCAATCGTTTTTCGATAATTGCCCCGGCTATTGCAAACTCTAATCCAAGAGCATCATATTCTCTCTTAATTTTTTCATCTTTTAGAAGCCTACTTTTGAGATTTAAATATTTTTCCATACGCTAGCAGTATAACTTATATGTTATCAAGAACTGCTTAGATGTAATTTTCATCCTATAAGATCATCAAGGGAATCCAATTTAATTAATTTCCCTTCAGCTTTGTCTTTTTCATATTCTCTGATGGCCTCAAGTAGTTCTTCTTTTTCTATTTTTGCATGAGATTCACAAAGCATCTGGTATGTATCCAAATCTAATAATACTGCCTCTTTTTTATTGTTACTCATAATAAATATTGGTTCATGAGTGGCTTTCACCTCATTAAGAAGTTTCCTGTAACAAGTTTGGAGCTCTCTGGCCGATGCTGTACGAGGGATATATTGTTTCATTTGAGGGTATTAATTGGGCGCACTTGATATAGCTCCTTATATCATATATAAGGTAAGGCGTACTGTCAATTAGACAAGAAAAATATGTAAAATGGCTTATTTGAGCCAAAAAATAGCGCTAAATCTCTGCACGTGCAGACTTGAAATTCATATTGATTTGTTCACGCGGGACGTCCCGCCTTGGCGGTGATGGACAAATTAAAGATGTGTACGCACAAAAAACTTTAAAATCTGTTTCGTAACTTTATATTTGACATAATTATACTTGCCATTGTTTAATGATTTCTTGAATTATCTCTCAAAAATTACTACATTTTTTGGATGACAGAAAAAAACTCTCAAATTTCAGCCCCACAAGAAAACCCTCCTCCATATTCTTTGGGGATGCAAATGGCTTTGAGAGATCGCCGTTTGAATAGAAAAAGTGGCGCGGCACCTTCATTGGATCCTTTAGATTTGTTCAAGAAGGCTATGGATGCGGCCCCCTCGATTGATCGTGAGATGGAAGCTGAATTGGCCAGACGATTTCACGAACACGGAGATATGGCGGCCAAAGAAGCCCTCATAATCGCTCATTTGAGAACTGTTTACTGGTGTGCCTATGATTTGTGGCACCCCAGGTTGGACCTGATGGACCTAATTCAAGAAGGAATGGTCGGCTTACTGAAAGCTATTGATGACTTTGATCTTGACTTAGGATTCTTACTTAAGACCTATGCTAAACATAAAATTCGCGCAGATATAAGGGCTTTTTGCATGAATAATCGATATGCTACTTCCGGAAGGACTAGTACTCAAGGGGCCCGAGTGGTTTACCATCGTTTGGGCAAGGCTGTGGATGCTCTTAAAGAAAAATTTGGACGCAGCCCAACGGATGAGGAAATCCGGGATGAATTGGCCAAAGGCACAACTGCAACGATAACAGTTCAGCATGTAAAGAGTATTCGCGAAGCTGTAAGGAATGTACCTTTACATGCCCCATTAGGCAAAGGAAAGGGCAAAAATGATGGCATGAAAATCGATGTAATTGATTCTGGTGCAGCTTCCCCAGAGGCTCTTGTTGTTAAGGCGTATTCTAATGTTTTGCAAAGAAGAGCTTTCGAAGATGCTTTCCGAAAACTACCGGCTAGAGAACAATTTATTATCAAAGAAAGGCACCTGATCGATGATAAGCGACCCACCTTGGAAGAGTTAGGCAGAAGACTTGGCATAAGCAGAGAGCGGGTTCGTCAACTCGAAGCCAGAGGCCTCAGACGATTGAGAGATATGACCTCTGAAATTACACATGAATAGGTTCATTATGTTTCGAAACCTTGTACTTGAGTGTGCGTCTTATTTGAGTGCTATCATCCTTTCCAACTACTACCAGGAATGACCCTTCTTCTGACAGGTATGAGATCGAGACGTCCACGAAATGAGTGGCGTCTGTCTCGTCCATAATCCCGACTTTATTGCCATCTAGATCGAAGAATTGGACCGTTGGCGGAACTTTGAAATCGATGTGCTGAGTCTTTTCATCAAAAATGAATTCCACTTTGAGGTCACGGAATCTCTTCGCAGCATCTTGATCTATGTGGATATCCCCAAGCCTGAGCGGCTGCAAAGTAAAATCAGTGTGCTCGAGCACGTAGTCCACAACCTCATCAATGTCCTTGAACTCCATATCATCTGGAATTTCAAATCCGAGCTCTTTTAAATTCTTTTTCAAATCCGTCACGATCGCACCGCTTGAATGATAATTACCCTCATCTTTTTTCACGCCTACGATAGTCGACCAGGTCTGCGCAGACTTCTTTTTTGCGTCCTCACTTGGCGCCAAATTGAATGCCACCGCCTCGACCCCATCCTGACTCGGCGGAGCGCTTTCCGGCGCACCTTCTGCGAAATAAACTAGACGTGACTCTAAATTACTTTCTGCGCAAGCTCTAGACCCTTGACACAACCACTGACTTTCATATAGATTCTTCATTTTGGACTGGCGAATTAAAATTATTTTATTTTTCGTCTAATTCTAACATTTTTTCGCTAATTTTGGAAGCTATGCTGAGATCCGTACCCGTAATGCCCGCTCCCGAACATGAAGGCTTGGATGCAATACTTCATGGCCCTGCTAATGATGTGGGCCCTGTTCCCGAGCCCCAGGTGCTCAGAGTAGCTCCGAAATCCAAAGCAGCCAGCCCATTTCATGAAAGAATAACGGTAGAAGCCGCTAGCATGTGGCTCACTTTATTTTTCAGACACCAAGTTTTTGGCATGCTGGGAGAATTCAAACGCCACCCCGATGCATTTGGTGATGAGCGATTCAAAAAACTCGAGGCTTGCAGCCGAATAACAGATGATGTTGTAGAGTCTGCGAGAGCGGTTCTGACTATGATGTTCCCTGATGGGGTAATTGACTCACCAGAGGGTATTGATAAACAAAGAAGAGATCTTTTTTCGAGACCAAATCGTGGGAGATGTAAGCCGGAAGCAGCTGTTGCTAAAATTATGACTGAACACCTTCCCGATTCGATTATAAATGAGGAAGGACTTGATCTTAATTTCATACCAGAATTGACTTTTTTGGTTAATCAGGAGCTTCGATATCTTCTTCATCGTGATGCATTAGATGAAGTTCGAGATCAAATTATAGAATTTACTCGGAATCATCCCCCGGAAAAAAATTGGACTTCGCATTCACTCTGGGCCAAATTAGGTGGAAAAAAGAAACGAATTACCTATATTTTGGATAACCTTGGCATGAACAGCTATCATTGGTTTTGGTATCATGTAATGCCATATATGCCTGAGGCATGGGTTGAGAAATCCGCCGGACCTTTCAAGGCTCCGTATGATTATGCTGAAGCTCTTTTCAAAGAAATGTTTGAGAACCATGCTCCAGAAGTTTCGAAGGTGATTGAAGGGGAGGCTCGTGCTGAAGAAGAGAGGGTTAGAGCGGAGAGGGAAAGGGTTAAAGCTGAAGAGAAAGCTGCCGAAGCCGAAAGACTCAAACTCGAAGAAGAAGCAAGAAGGGCGAAAGAGGCAACAAGAAAAGCAGAAGCTGGAGAGGAGATTGAAAGGCTGGCCAGGGAGCACGGGGCACGAAGCATGGCCGCCCTGGGACTTGCCACCGCTGGAGATCCTGAACCGGAACCTAGGCCTAAACCCAAACCAGCATCTAAGCCTGTATCTGAACCAAAACGAAAACCTAGACGAAAGATTGTCTCTAAACCCAAGGCAGTACCCCCTCCTCCAGAAGACGACGACACCTCTACGGACAGTCTCCCTGCTGGCCCCTCAGAGGCAGATTTGGCTGAACTTGAAGGCGACCTAGGTGAAGACTTTGAAGATTTGTTGGATGAAGAGCTGGATGAGGAAGATGATGACAAAAAAAGTGATGCTCCTAAGAAAAAAACTCTAAAAACTGGCTCCCACAAAAAATCTGCAGCACAGAAATCTGATCCCACTGTTTATGTCCCCGAACTTGATGGGCTGGATATTGAAGGATTAGCTTCAGAATCATCAGATACCAAAGCCCAAACGGCCCGAGCACTAAGACCTGACAGAGATTTTACCTGGAAACAATCTAGGGCCGAAGCTATAGGACTCCTTGAAGTGGATGGAATTCAGATCGGTGCCACTCTTGCTAGGTTGGAGGAAGAGGAGGCTTTGGGTCTCTCTCCGGACAGACAAAAGGTACAAGAAGACCGAAGATTTGAACAAGGGTGGGGAATCGTTAGAAACCATCGTGTTTTGAAACGAGAGGAAGTTACAGCTCTCTTTATGTTAATTGAGAAAGGGGATGAAAAAGCGCGTGAAACAGTGATCACGCATAATCAAAGGCTTGTTGCCAACATAGCACGTAAATATATTGGAAGAGGAGTCCCATTTAAGAGTCTTGTACAAGAAGGGAATATCGGCCTTCTAAGGGCTGTTGATAAATTCGAATATCGACGTGGCTACAAACTTTCCACTTATGCAACTTGGTGGATCCGACAAGCTGTTACTCGTGCAATTATGGATCAAGGACGCACAATTCGAATTCCTGTATACGCTGGCGAAGTTATAAATAAAATTCATTATGCCAGAGCTAGATTGTCGCTTAAATTGGATCATGAACCTACCATTGAAGACATTGCAGCTGAACTAGGTATAAAACCAAAGAAAGTAACAACTCTTTTGGCTCAAGCTAGAAAATGCAAATCTTTATCTACTCCAATTGGAGCGGACGGAGATGCTTTTTTAGGAGATTTTATTCCAGATGAAAAAAGTGAAGCAGGCTACGAAGACACTGAAAAACGTGAGCTAGCAGCCGCTTTACGCAAAGCCCTGGAAATAACTAACCTCTCTCCCAGAGATGAAGAGGTTATTAGAATGAGATTTGGAATTGGCCGTCTTGAGTCAATGTCTTTGGAGGCGATTGGAACTCATTTTGGTGTTACACGTGAAAGAATTCGGCAAATTGAGTTAAAAGCTATGAACATCCTCCGGAAAAGGCCTGAAATTCTGAGGCTTTTCCTAGCAATGATGGGTAGAGGTGAAGCAGAGCCACCACCCCCTCCTCCCCCAAAATTTACTAAATCTGACAGTAGCCCAGGTGCTATAATTAAGAAAGAAAAACCTGCGACAGCTAGTAAAAAGAAACGCACACACACTGCAAAAAATCCAGGCAAAGCAGAACAAAATAAAACTCTCCAGGCATATATGGTAGAGGTCTCCAAACATCCTTTTCTTTCTAGAGAAGAAGAATTGAGAATAGCCAGAGAATACAAGGCAAACCAGGGCCCTGCACTATTTCTTCAACTTGTTAATTCAAATTTAAGGTTTATCGTTACAATTGCACAAGAATATTGCCGCCGCGGAGCAAACCTTATGGATTTGATTCAAGCTGGAAACAAAGGTCTTATGAGAGCCGTAGGAGAATTTGACCCTGAAAGCGGACGTGAACTCCTGGACTTTGCTGCATTCCGAATTGAGGGTTTCATGGAAGACTTTTTACGTAGCCAAGCCTCTTGACATTTCCACCTTCTGAACTCATAATACCTCCTCGCCTAAACTTATAAGCGAGAAATTATTTAAACTTGCATTATTGATTTTCAAAATCTTATGTAAAAATTTTAATAAATTAATATTTAATTATTTCAAATATGGGAATAAGTACGCGGTCCGTAGGACCAGGCTCAGAGGGGCCGAATATTGTAAGAATGTATGCAGATGAAGTGGGGCAACAGCCACGCTTAGATAGGTCGAGCGTATCTGATACGATCAGAACTATTTTGGAAGGAGGCGGCGCAGAGCAGGATGAAGCTAAATCTAGACTTTTTCATGCTCATTTATGGCTAGCAATACAAATTGCAGTGAAATACAGTGCTCGATATAACATCCCTATGGCAGACCTTATCCAAGAAGGGAATATGGGGCTAATGGCAGCTATTGATAATTTGGATTATCGTCGCGGAGCTGCATTTTCCACCTATGCTCGTTCTGTAATTGAACGAACTATGATTAGGCTCGTACGAGCTAAGACACGTGAAGACGCTATGACTACGAATCTCGATCAACCTGTCGGAATAGATGGCGAAGATACATTAGAATTAGCAGATGTTACTGCTGACACAAATACTAGAACAGCGGAAAACGCAATGATCACTAGAGAGTTATTGTTAGAACTTAATAGCTCCATGGACGTGTTATCTCGTCAACAGGAAAGCGTTGTAAGATTGTATGGGCTTGCCGAAATGCCATCAGATGAAGTGGCCGCAATGCTTGGAATAACTCGTAATCAGGTAAGACGTACTTTCCGAACAGCTGTTGATAAATTGAGAGGGATTATGAAGCCGTCTGAAGCCTAAATTTTTGACTCCTGATATTGTTTAAAAAATAATTTTAAATGGGAAGACTCCCCCTGTACAAACCTTTGCGTGTGGATGAATGTGCTGTGTCAGTGCATGAAGGATTGCGTGAGCGACATTTCCCGGTGGAGCCTTTTTATAATGAAGATGAAAAAGTAGAAATTGCGATTTATGAAGAGTTGATTGAGCGCATTGGAGAATGTGTGCGAAATATTCTTGAGTTTATGTTTCCCAATGGAATAATGGCCTCTCCAAAAGCACTTGGATTTGCAAGAAAAAAATTTTTCAAAAGACCTTATAATGGTAAATGTGAACCGGAAAATTTAACAAAAGCTATGATTGCTGCGGCCGTCCCTGACGTTTTTGTTCATACTTATAATTTCAATCCATGTTTTTTTGTAAATCTAATTGCAATTGTGAGGGATGAAATTATGCATGCCTTTTATCAAAGTCGAGCTGATGAATTAAAGAGGGCATTTCTTGAATATGCTGAATCGACTAGGCCTCAGCAAGGTTGGGACCTTGGCACATTCGAGGATAATTGCTGCCCCGCCCCACCTTTGAGTGCCTTGAGAAAGATTGGAATCAATTACCCTGAAGCTTGGTTTTTGGACCACATATTTCCAGATCTTCCTGAGGCCTGGCAAAAAGCTAGATCCCCTGAACTGATATTTCCTGGGGCATTTGCTACTTTGCCCCAAGATTTGACCGTAGTTGCGGAACATATAGCTAATAATGGATGGTTAATTCCAAAAGATGATGAGGAAAATAAAGATAGTGAAGAAAATAAAATTGCCGCTAAACCAATAAAGACAGCCAAGCCTGCTGAACCTGCTAAAATCCTTGCTCCTCAACCCATTCCCGAAAAAAGGGAGAAAAAAAAGAAGAAATCAGAAGGCCCATCAAGAAACCTTCTTGTGGCGTATTTCAAAGAGGTCAATCGGCATCCTTTACTTTCTCGCGAAGAAGAAGAGGAGCTGATTGCACGCTTTTTAGAAACCGGAGACCCTGCGATACGCGAACGCCTTATCAACGCTAATCTAAGAATAGTAGTAAAAATTGCAAAACATTTTTTATTACCTGGCATGGACCTCATGGATTTAATCCAGGAGGGAAACCTTGGACTCCAAAGAGCTGTTGATAAATTTGATCCAAATCGTGGCACTAGACTTGTTAGCTATGCCACTTGGTGGATTAAGGCATTTATCAAAACTTATATAATGAAAAATCGTTTTATAGCTTCGGGAAGAGTAACAACCCAAGGACGTAGAGCTGTTTTTTACAATTTATCTCGAGCTGAATATGTGCTACGAAAAAAATTGGGACGCCTAGCTACCGATGAAGAGCTCGCTAAAGAAATTGATGGAATGACATCTGCAAAAGTAACGACAAAGGATGTTCACTCTGTGCGCAGTGCTGGACGAGGCCACTTGTACCTGGATACACCTATAGGAGATGGTGAAGATGGCCAAGCTGCACGGCATTTAGACAGACTCGAGTCCAAAGGTCCCTCTCCTGAACAAGCCTTCGAAGAAGGCAGTGTAATGCGTTTTAAAAAAGCCGCCTTACATGAAGCTATGGCCGACCTTACAAAAAAAGAGCAAACCGTGATAAGGATTCGACATCTTGGAATAGAATCCCGTACTTTACGAGAAGCTGGTGAAGCCATTGGATTAAGTCGTGAGAGGGCGCGACAACTTGAAGCTTCTGCATTACAAAAGCTAAGAAAAGCAATGTTAAAAAGCCGCGAAGAACTTGGAGAAGAAGGCCTTTAATAAGATTATCAATAGTTATATTCATGACAAAAGACGGAAGACATAATGGGGGGCGAATGTTCGAAAAATACCTGCATGATATGGGGAAACATGACCTTCTTACTCGTGATGAAGAGTACGAAACTGCAAGAGCTGCCATGGAGGAAATTCTTGAAGAGGAGCGGAGAAAGGCTAGGGAAAGGCTAATACAATGTAATTTGAGATTGGTTGTTAGTATCGCGAAAAAATATGCGCATAGAGGCATGCCTATAAATGATCTAGTACAAGAGGGAAATATTGGGCTAATGAAAGCTGCAGAAAAGTTTGAATATCACCGAGGATTTAAGTTTTGCACCTATGCAACCTGGTGGATCCGACAGGCTGTGACCAGGGCGATAGCAAATCAACGTCGTATGATTAGGGTGCCTGTACACAAATTGGATAGTTTAAATAAGTTTATTGGCACACAAAAAATCCTTGCAAAAAAACTTCTTAGGGAGCCTACTCGAGCTGAGATGGCAGAAGCCATGGAAATAAGTCTAGAGCTTGTCGAAGATTATCTTCGGCTCATAAGTGAACCTATATCTCTACATATATTGGTTGGAGAGGATGAGGGGAATTTTCTCGAGGATTTTATTGAAGATCCAGACTGCCTTTCCCCTGATGAATCTTTTGACGAAGAAGAATTATCGGCGCGTTTTGAAGAAGTACTTGCAACATTAGAGCCAAGAGAGGCAAGGGTTCTTAGAATGAGATTTGGTTTTGATGGTAGAGGCCAAAGAAAATTAGAAGAAATTGGTAGAATAGAAGGGGTCACCAGAGAACGAATTCGGCAGATTGAGGCAACGGCTAAAAGAAGACTTAAGCATCCTACCAGAAAAAATATGCTTAGGGATTTTGCTCCTGAGGGGTGATCAAGTTCTAAGTGCTTTTTACGTAGACAGCTACTACATATCGCGTAGACAGGAGGGTTGACATACTACATGAAGGTCTATTTGGCTTTGATAAAAGTCTTGCAATTGGGAAAATTCCTGTATAAACTCACGGTGGGTGAAAAATATTGAGCAAAAGGGGCCAGATCTCTAAGATCGGGCTCTTTTTGTCTATAGACAGACTTTTACACTGAAAATGTGGAAAAGTTTCTTGGGCTTTTGTTGATGTAAAAACTTAGTTTTGGAGGAGCCAAATGACAGGCTGCATCGCAATTAGAAACAGTGCGAGAATGGCAAATATCCACTTGTTCATTTGTTCAGAATTGAGCATTCGACGAGCCTTTTTGAGCTGGAGTTCACGCTTCTTAACTATGTTTCTAAGAGACTGCTCTGATTCTTTGAGTTGTTGCTTCTGTTTTCTGTGATCAAGCATAGGGATCATGGTCTCCAATTTGGCTTCTAGCTGCCCTACCCTATAGTTTGCGGCCTCTATTCTTTTTTGATTAACTCGATGCTCTTTTTTGAGCTCTTCATATAGTTTTTGGTAAATCCCTTCCGAATGTTGGTAGTAAAATTGCTGTGGATCATAGGCGGCCGGAACGTATTCTGCCGGATGTGCCAATTGTATGAAATTTTGTGAAATTTCATGTGGAATATTTTGGAGTGGATGAAGTGAGGTTGGTGTGTTCTGAGATACGTTTCGATGTCGATTCACGGCATTTTCTTCATTTTTGTCATTGTGCAAAACTTTTTGAAACACCTCCGAGAGGAGTGCAATTTCCCTCTCGAGAGGAGTAGACAATGTAGACAAAGTAGACATCGATGTAGACAGCCCCTGTCTACCCGTGTCTACATGAGTTATGCCATAATTTTGATCTGACTTTACGTCACTATGTCGCCTATACAAATTATTTACATCGCCCAGGATTTCCGCCTCTCTTTTCGCCTTAAAACGCCTAATATCAGCATCGTCAAGCCAGATACGGCCATTCGCCTTTCGACTATACACTTTCTTGTTTTTTATGTATCTATCGAGTGTTCTTTGACTAATTGACAAAATTTGAGCGGCAGTCTTCCTGTCGATCATATTTCCCAGCTTGTCTACTCTGTGTCTAGACATGTCTACTCGTGTCTATATATTATTTTGAAATATTTTTGAGGGCGTGCAACCACCCTGATTTGAGGACATTTTATCATACAAAATTTATTTCGCAAACAAAGTGTTTTAAACTGGGGACAAGGTGTCCCACGGCTGGAACAGTGTGTTCCTAAAATTGCACACCATTGTCTATAGACGTCAATAGACACTGCTTTGGAACAATTTTTTGGTGTCTACTTTAAATATTAATATCTAGACTTGAGAGGTGGTTTAAGTCTATTCTACATGCGCAAAAATAGTATTAATGAGAAAAAAATGGCTCGTTTCACGCGGTTTTTTATAAAAATAATGCTAGGTATCATATTTTTTTTGATCCTCGCTACAATCACGTGGTGTTATTTTGTTGAGGGATTTCATTTCGAGAAAGAGACAGATCTTGGCATGCAGAAAAGGAATGCGACGTGGATGGCTCATGAGTGGGTGGGTGAATATCAGAGTAGGGGTCGAATACATTCGTTGCTGACTGAATTGATGAGTAATAATATTTCTTTGGTGTTTTTGCACTCGGGCCCAATCGAGCAGGATGGAAGCATTCCTTATGAAAAATATAAATATGCTGAAAAGTTTTTGAAAATGGCTTCGGAAATCGCGCCAGATATCGAATTTCATGCTTGGCTCGGACAAAAACGCAAAAAGCTCGCAATTCAAGACCCTTTTATCAGGAAGAAGCTCGTAGACGAGGCGACGCACATGGTCGAAGAGGTGGGTTTCAGTGGAATTCATCTAAATATAGAGCCTATGGCCGGCGATGAAGATTTTTTGGCACTTGTGAGAGAGCTCAATATGGCTTTCTCTAAAAATTATGAAAATGCCGATGGAAATCAGCCTGAGGCTGAAATCTCTATAGCTATCACTCCGATCGTACCAAAATTTGAAAGGAGTCTTTTAAAACTCGTACTCGAAGATTCTACATTTCTCGGCTATGACCTGGAAAAAACTTATAATGATATTTCTTATGTGAAATCTTTGGCGCAGGAGGCTGATTATGTCGTGCTGATGGGGTACGACACCGGATTCCAAAATTCAGGCCTTTACAAGTGGTTTCTGGAGCAAGAATTGATCTTCCTCATGAAGGCCGCCCCAGGTCGAGCGATGCTGGGACTCCCAACCTATGAAGATGATCGTCCGAATTTCAATCCAGAAGTGGAAAATATTGAGAATGCCCTTGCTGGCGTACGCAGTGGACTTGCAAATATTCGTACGAAAGTGGACAATTTGGTTGGCCTTGCACTGTATGCTCGTTGGACCACCCAGCCCAAAGAATGGAGCACCTGGCGCGAGGAGTGGCTGGGTGAAGAGGACGATTCATAATTACTTATCCTAAAATTACACAATTAATATAACTTCTTGTGATTCAGCTCAAATATTTCGAACACTTTGATGGCATCTTGCCTTCTGGTTTTTTGGAATCTGATTTTTTGAAAACAATCCTTGAGATGGCAAATTTTAAGCTGGGAGAGCTTGGACTCGTGGCCACAGGATTTGATGAGGATCCTACGGAGCAATATGAGGAATTGATAGAGGTAAATTTGATGTCAGATGCGGAAATTCAGGCTGTAAATGCCTCCCTACGAGGGGTTGATAAACCGACTGATGTGATTTCACTACGGCTAGATGAGGAAAGTCTAGGGTGCTCGAAGGAGGGCCACTCGGAAGATATGAGGCGCCCTGAAATTACCGGAAAATGGGCAACAGAAAGCGAAAGAAAAGTACATGCATCCGCATGTGTATTCGGGGAAATTTATATATCTCTAGAGAGATGTGCGGAGCAGGCCGCTGAGCTTGAGCAAACTTTCGAGGAAGAATTCGTTTTTCTGCTCATACATGGGGTTTTACATATTTTTGGCTATGACCATCAGAGCCCAGAGGAAGAGGAGAAAATGATGTCCCTGGCCTATGAGATTCTGGGCCGAAAGTAGGCTTAGGGTGAAAATAGGTTTTAGAAATTTTTTAGATTTGATTTTAAAGAATTTTTAAGTTCGACTGCTAAAATAGCGTCGATTCCACTTGGTGATGGCGGGAGCGACGATGATGGCAACGGCGGTGGCATCAATGGCGGCACCGTCATCATCAATGGCGGCACCGTCAACGGCAGCCTTACTAAGGACATCATCATCAAAATTATTCACTTTTTTTTATTTTCAAAAATAGACCTAATATATACCCGTATTGGTACTAAATATATACATGATCAGGTATGAATAAAATTATTTTAAATATCAACAAAAAACAGACACAAGAGCTCGAGGCTCTTATGGAAGATGAAGGATATACTTCCAAGACTGAATTTCTAAGATTTCTTGTAAAATTCTTCAAATATAACAGGGCTCAGTCTGATAGGTTTCGACTTGAAAATGCCGTAAATGAATTGGCAGCAACGGTTGCAAGACTAGATGAGAAGGGACTCCTTGATAATCTGCCTTCACTGGAAGACCAGTTGGCTGATATTTAGATTTAACAATGAGTGATTTTCAAAAATATAGAATCTTTTTAACCGACTACTTCAAGGGGCAGTTTGGCGGATTCAAAAGGAATGATCCTCGGCTGAGAACAAAACTTTTTTATTCGTTTTCCTGGTTTGATGAAAGCCTTTTGCTTAGTAAAAATTCTCAATCTGGCAAAAATTCAAATAAAAACATTGATAGAATTGAAAAATTACATTCTTCCGTGGGAATTCGTGTGTACAAATTATATTTAAGGGGTCCTGACACCACAAATTTGAGGGATTCTAATAAAATAGCCTCTGAAGAATACAATATTTATATAGGCGTTTTCAGTAGACTGGGCCTGCTTTTACCTCTTTGTTTTTGTGTCAATAGTAGAGCTAATATTTCCAATGGGCAGTTACTGAGGCATATTCGAAAAACAAAAGAAGAGCTTGAATTTTATTCCCAATAATTCAGACTGCATGGTTCTGAATAGCTATTTGTAGAGCATCGGTGGTGGTAGTGGTGGTGGTAGTGGTGGTGGTAGTGGTAGTGGTGGTGGTAGTGGTAGTGGTGGTGGTGGTAGTGGTGACTCGCTTTGCGTGGCGGTTGCCCGTTTTGCGTATTTGTGGTATAATATACTGATGAAAGTATATTTTAACAACCACATTTAATGCCTACGGAAGCTATGAAACCACTACGACTGTTCATAATTGTGCTTGTTTTAATAGTACTAATCGCTGTTGCGCTTAGTTTTGTACCTGCTGATTATTTGGTGGATAATCTTTATGGGATCTTAGATGAGCTGAAGGGAGCTGGGAATGTTGTGTATGCGAATAACTATGCTGGGTAGCCATGATCATTTTGATTGCACGTACGGAGTTTTGAAATTGACTTTGGGAAGCCGATTTTATATACTCCCCCTGCTTTAATTGGCATAACGAAATTCGGGGCGTAGCACAGTTGGCTAGTGCGCACGGTTTGGGACCGTGAGGTCGAAGGTTCGAGTCCTTTCGCCCCGACCATTTAAGACTCTTCACTCCTTAATTGCCGAAGGACTCTTTCTGCATCTTGTGTGAATGCGTACTCTAATCCCTCCATCATATCTGGGTCATCACATTGCCTCACTCCTGTGTATGAATCTACCAAGAAGAGTAGAGCTTTTGAAGCTGTAGAATCCCCATCTTTAAGTGCGGCATTTAGCAATTCACCCGCTTTGTCAGTGATTCTTGCAACCATATCACCCATTGGCAGCTCTTCAATATCTGCTTTTCTGAGTTTTTGGTAAGCCCACGCTGTAGCCAACATTGGCAAGACTAACTTAATCCCGCATGCTATGGATTTAAGAATATCCCTAATATCTGGTTTCACTAATGTAATTGCAAAAATAGATACGCTAGTTATTACTGATATTAAAGTCATATTTATTGCAAAGACGATACCAGATAAAATTGCATTCTCATTCCTATTTCTTAATAGGTTTCTTGTGCTTTTTTGAGCTCTACTATCCCCTAAAAAGCTGTATGCAGGGATTTCTGATTCCTTAAATGTTCCTGCTATTTTCGCTAAGTGTAATATGCATTTATCAAAGAACTCTTCTTGAGCTGCTGTCATTTCATTCTTTATTGAGATACACCTTTCACGTATGGCCGATCCCTTATCATTTCCCATGACGCTTTCCGGTGCATATGGACACCCTCTTTTTTTCAACGCGAGCACATTTATATTCATTTCTTCAACTATCTGATTTGATATCTCTATCAACTCTTTTACAGCCTCAAAGGTATCTCCTTTTTCTTGATCTCTTACTTTTCTTCTCAATTCTAGATCATCCAATCTACAAAAAACCCTCATAATTGCATGACGAAAGTCGTATACTGGTATTTTCAGTTCTTCTGGGACTTCTGCTGATAAAGCCTTTTTTGTAAATCCGAGTAACATTGTTTCCACGGTCTCATGTGGATCGATATGTCTCAGAAAGTTCTCAAGAGTTGTTTCAGCCCCCATTTAAATAAATTTAAATTTAGGGCTAATTAAAGCGGGGCGACAGGCTTTTGTCAAGGGCTCGCTCTAGTGTTTGTGAATGTGGGCTGAGGAGGTGTTTTTTGGAGAGGGATGAGTGTCGAAGTAGATTGCGGCGAGGGCGGTTGTAATCGGAACTGCGAGGACTAGGGCAGAGCTACCGACTAGTGTGCGGACGATTTCTTC
>JABINC010000069.1 GCA_018697675.1 Candidatus Peregrinibacteria bacterium | reverse complement strand
TACTTGGGATCAATTTGAAATTCCTGTAGATGCTAATTTGAAAGCAGCTCTAACTGCAGTTATAGGCAAGATGCCCGCAGAAAGGATTATCAGTGACGGCCTGGTGAACGCAATTGATAAGGTGAGGATAAAGATAATGACGGGGACCAGTTGTTGATAGGTTTGTAAAACCGGTTGCTAGAATTTTACATCGTATGTTTCTTTTGTAATTGGTGCATTTTGAATAGAGTCTTTGAATTCTTGAGTGGAAGGTATAAATAGTGCTGGATGCCATCCATCGATAACTTCTCCATTTTCCGAGATAAAGATTCTATGACCTCGGCGACTATTACCAATTACATGTAAAGCTCCTTGAATACCAAAATTTACTGCAAGAATTTTTGTTAAAATGGAAACATCAATACAGCTTGCTTGGCCTTGTGCTTCAAGGGTCTGATCGAGTGGATAGGATGGAGTGGTTAAGAATTTTTTTGCTGAGTCAATCATTCCTAGGCCTTGTGACCTATTAACTCCAGTAAATATTGCGATAGCAAATAATATGAATTGTTGCTCTGTTAATTCGTGAGTTTCTAGGGTTTCCATAATTAAATCTAAATCTCCGCGGACATTGCCGTTTCCTATCGTTAGGACTTCTTTAATTTTCTCTCTGTCTCTTGTTTGCAATACAGACAATATTTCTTCTACTTGTTCTTTGTACTCTGATAATTTCTCTGGAGGGGGCATTGTTACGTTGTAGGTTCTGCCGAGCACGTTTTTTTTGTACAAAGTAGAATCTTCTGAGTTTGAGCCATGTCTATCTAAGGCATGTATGATACTTTCTATAGTTTCTTTGCTAACTCCTTCTGCATTTTTGAAATTTATATCAAGTTTCTCTGCTAAAATTCTTTTCGCTTCCTCAAGCCCTTCGGGGGTATCTAGATCAAGACCGTCGAGTTCCATTCTCACCGCTTCGGCTTTTTCGTTGTCCAAGCTTTCTATGTATTCAATGAAACTTATGTCATATTCATTCTCAATTAGGTTGTGTTTATCAAGGGCGTGTCGAATAGAGTCTATAGCTTCCTTGCCAACTCCTTCTGCATTTTTGAAATGTAGATCGAGCTCTTCTGCTAAAATTCTTTTTGCTTCCTCAAGTCCTTCAGAGGTATCTAGATCAAGGCCGTCAATTGCTGTTTTTGTCGTTTCAACCTTTTCTTCATCTAATCCTTCTACATAGCTGAGGAAATTGTCGCCGTATTCATTTTTGTCAATAGAGGGATTCATAGATTATTTTTTTAAAAATTCTCTGATGTTTTTAATCTTGTCTTCATCTGTATTTTTCTTGTGTATTTCAATTTCTTTATAAGCATTTTCTTTATATGAAGAGACTTCTGTTAAAAAATTCTCATGAAGTTTCTCGATTTTTTGATTGATGTTTTTTATTTCTTCAGGGGATGCATTTTGCATTCTTTTACTCAATAGATGAATAGATATATTATATTCGTATAATATGCTAGAAATTTGTAATTGTAACTTTTCTAAAATTGACATTTTACTCTTTTTTTTAAGATAAGCTATCTTTGAATTATAGCATATTTTAGGGGATTCCTCTACGAAAAACCTTGGAAACTGTTGCAAAAACCTGGATACAGCCGTACACTCTTTTAAGGTCGATTTAACATATAAATTGTTCTTTTAGATGCTAGAAAAACTTCAGAAAATTGAAGATGAGTATAATGAAATTCAGGAGCAGATGAGTGATTCTGAGGTTATTGCTGATCAGGCGAAATATCAGGCGTTTGTGAGGAAATATAAACAAATGAAGCCTGCTGTTGAGCTTTTTGCTGAGTTGAAACAGGTCAATGCGGAGATTGAAGAGGCGGAGGAGATTTTGAACATGGGTGGAGATGATGATATGGCGGAACTCGCGAAGGAGCAGCTGAAAGCTGCGAAGGAGAAGCAGCCAGAGCTTGAAGAACAGTTGAAATTAGAACTTTTGCCAAAAGATCCTGAGGACATGAAAAATTGTATTGTGGAAATTCGAGCTGGGGCGGGTGGAGTTGAGGCTTCGCTATTTGGAGAAGAATTGTCTCGTATGTATATGAGGTATCTTGAAAAACTGGGAATGAAGATTGAGCTGATGAATAAGAGTGATGCTGAACAGGGTATAAAGGAGATTTCTTTCAAAGTAGAAGGCGAGAATGCTTATGGAACTATGAAATATGAGTCTGGAGTGCATCGTGTTCAACGTATTCCTGTTACAGAGAGTCAAGGGCGGGTACATACTTCCACAGCGTCTGTGGCGGTGCTCCCTGAGGCCGAAGAAGTAGATATTGCCATAAGTGATAATGATTTGCAGATCGATGTATTTCGATCATCTGGTCCGGGAGGGCAGAGTGTGAATACAACTGACTCAGCGGTTAGGATTACGCATAAGCCCACTGGAATGATAGTGATATGTCAGGATGAGAAATCTCAATTGAAAAACAAGATAAAAGCAATGTCTGTACTGAGGTCTCGTCTGTATGCAATTGAAATTGAAAGGCGACAAAAGGAGCTTGGTGATGCTCGCCTGAGCCAAATTGGTTCTGGGGATCGTTCAGAAAAAATTCGTACTTATAATTTTCCGCAAGATCGTGTTACTGATCACCGAATCAAGAAAAGTTGGAGTAACCTTCCTGGTATTTTGGAGGGAAATATCCAAGATGTTATCGATAGCCTAATGATGGAAGAACAAGCTAAGAAATTGGCCGCTGTTGGGGAGTAGGCTGTAAACTTTGTTTGTAGGGAGTTAATTGTTTTCTAAATAGTGAGTTCCCAGGCTTTCTTTGCGTTTTAGGGCGGCGTGAATTATGGCTTTGCCGCAGAGGAGTAGGTTTCTTAGTTCTAAAAGTTTTTCGTTGGTGATATTGTTTGGGAATTTGGAGTCTAGTTTCTCTTCGAGATTAGTTAATTTTTGAAGTCCTTTTTCTAATTTTTCTGGCGTTCGGATGATACCTGTATGTTCCCACATGATATTTCTTAATTGGGATTTTAACTGAGTAATAAATTTGTTCTCTAATTGTGAATTTTGTTTGTATTTAAGGGTTGGTGAAGGTTTTTTACTAGAGGCGTTGGCGGGAGATTTTGTACAAGATTGTGTGCAGGATTCTGTACGTTTTTTGTGCACGTGCACAGATTGGTTTGGTTGTCGTACAGATTTTTTAATATCTTCGCTGATTTCATTGCTGTAGACCAGAGCTTCGAGTAGAGAATTAGAGGCTAAGCGGTTGGCTCCATGGACACCGGTGTATGCGACTTCGCCGAAAGCGTATAAGTTTTTGAGGTTTGTTCGGCCTTTTCGGTTTGTTTTTATGCCGCCGCAGATGTAGTGAGCCGCTGGGGCTATTGGAATCAATTCGTTAGTGAAATCTAGGCCGTATTTGAGTAAAGTTGAGTAAATTTGGGGGAATCTAGTTTGTAGATGTTCTGAGTCTAGATGTCGGATATCTATAAAAACTTTACTGCTTCGCATTTCAGAATAAATTGCTCTTGCGACTATGTCTCTCGGAGCCAGTTCTGCCATGTCGTGAATATCTTTCATAAATCTTTCTCCTTTTTCATTTATCAAATGTGCGCCTTCCCCTCGGAGTGCTTCTGAGAGCAGAAATGCATTTTTTCTTGGTATTGAAAGTGCCGTTGGATGAAATTGGATGAATTCTAAATCCATGGTTTTTGCATTTGATCTTATAGCCATTGCAAGGCCATCGCCCGTGGAAATTCTTGGATTTGTAGTGTGTTTGTAGAGCTGGCCGATCCCTCCTGTGGCTATGATTGTAAATTGGCTAAATATGTTTTTTATCTTTTTGTTTTTTATGATTTGAACTCCAGTGCAGGTTTCATTTTCGACTATTAAGTCGATTGCAGTTGAATGTTCCCAGAGTTCTATATTTGGATGTTTTTTTACGTTTTTGACTAGGGCGTTCTCTATTTCTCGGCCTGTGTAATCGCCTACAAAAGCCACTCTGCGTGTGTCATGGCCGCCTTCGCGGGTTAGGACTATCTCTCCGTCATGATGTGCGAAATTTACACCAAATTCGATAAGCCTTTTGATTGCGTCTGGGCCGCGGCGTACCATAAATTCTACTGCAGATTTATCATTGTGATGAGCTCCAGCGGTGAGAGTGTCTTTTACATGTGCTTCAAAATCATCCGTCTTGTCGAGCACTGCGGCGATTCCTCCTTGGGCACGGTTGGTGGATGATTGGACTGTTTGTTTTTTTGTAATTATCAAAACTTTTCCGAGCTCTGCGACATTCAAAGCAAAGTTCAGACCTGCTATACCTGAGCCAATAATTATGAAATCGGGGTTTTTCATTTGGAGGGGGTGGGCTACTTTGGGGGAGCGAGAGTTGTAGAAGTGAATTTTTGCACGTCAAATATAGCTATGTTGTATTATATAGCAAGGAATTTTTAAGAGTTTTGATGAAGGTTTTATGTGTTTTTGTTGAGGCGTGGATCCTTTAGTTTTATTCCGTCGTATAGGCGGAGTTCTTTGATTTTTGAGAAATCATTTTCTATATCAAAACTGCTTCCATTTTTCGTAACTCTGTTGACTGGCTTGCCACCTATTTCGAATTGATTGTTGTTTTCTTCGAGAAAGCGGTCGATGAGTTTTTGATCGAGGTTATTAAGAGTGTCTATTTTTTTGTTTTTGTAAACTATTTCAATTTTTGGAAGTTTGCCTGAGGTGTTGAATCCAATTGATGGGACATTTAGAACTCCAGAAGTTATTGTGATAGGTTTTTTCTTGTTCTTTGGAGTGATTTCATGCCAGTTGTCATAACTCTTATTCTCTTCTATTTTGGTTAGGGGGAGTGGGTTTTTATGTGAGCCTGGAGTTTCTATCTCTGCTCCGGCGGCAGGTGCGGCTTGGGCGGTTGCTTGAGCCTGTGCCTCCGCACTAGCTTGGGTGGCTAGCACCGTAGCTCTCTCTTCTTCTGGGTTTGTCATTCTTTTCCAATATTGAAGTTCTGTGTTTTCCAGATCATCTTTTCCTTCCATTATGTCCATTGCAATTTTGTGGATGTCTTCTGCATGAAAATCCCTCTTTTTTGTTTTTCCAATTCGATCTATTACTATCGTGTCGAGTTCTTCGGGGGTAAATATTAATTCTCCGAGTGGTTGTGTGGCACTGCGTCTGTATGTATCTGTGACGATATCTCTTACGATTAATAGCTGGCTTGGCGCTGTCACGTCAAATCTTCTGTAAAAGCTTTCTATTTTAGCCGGAGTTACGGCTTGTGGGCCTGCACTTGCTGTTTGTTGAGCGCTTGGCTCGAGTATTGCTCTCAGTCTTTCACTTTCCTCCATCAATTCTGTGAAAACATTTCCTTCAGGTGGCTCTCCGTGGAGCATAGAGTTGATTTGAAAACCAACTAATTGCAGTCCCAGGAATTTTCCAATTGAAAGTGTTCGGTCTTGTTCTTCTTCGGTTTCGCCCCATTTTTTACCGATTATTCGAATGGTTTTATCGACCATATCCTGGGCGTCGCCGAGGTCGATTAGGTCTAATATTTGTCCCATGAACCCGAAGCTTTTAGCATTTAAGATTGCAAATAATTCTTCTTTTATTGATTCGAGTTCTTCGATGCGCATCACCTGTCTGTCTGAGAGGCCCTCATTTGTCACTGTTATATCAAAATGTTCTGGATTAAATATCATTGATGTTCTGAGTGCTCCTGAAGTAATTGTATAAACCGCTTCTGCCTCCAGAGAAGCTGTAGAGTGGAGGTTTTGTAAGAAGTTTTTCCCAACGTGTCTTGCGAATTTTTGGATCACGCGTGGATGCATTCCTACAAAAAGTTCGGCATATGATTCGTATAATTTGGCCTCGATACCATCTACAGAATCACTTGTTGGAGCCCCTTCTTCATCAAATGCTACTTTGAAATCTTGTAGAGGTGGGAATGTGATAACTTCGCCAAACTGTGCGAAAATTGCTTCTACGGCATCGTTGAGCTCTGTAGGGCTATCTTTTTCTATGGTGTTTAAAGTCTGAGTGATTACTGCGAGAGGATTAACTTTTCCTTGTGAGAGCAGTTCTTCGAGCTCTTTGTTTATTTCCCACTCTTCCCCCTTTTTTTCGTACAGGCTTGGGATGGGTAGTTCTAGCTCGGGGCTTTTTGATTGTTTTTTCCAGCCTTTTTCTATGTCAAAGCGGTAAAATAGGTCTTTGCCGTAATTTATTAAATTTACTGTACGAGCGTAAAATGCGCCATTTAAGTATCCGAAATACCAAGGTCCTTCGTTTATTTTTTGTAGCTCTTCTGGAATATCGATTTCCTCGAATCGTTTTGGTTTTCTAGAGGATCCTCGGAGTGAATCATAAGTCACTGGATTGATCCAGAAATATGGTTGATCTTTGGCAATGTCATAAAGTGTCGAAAGTAGGGTGTAATTTTCTTTTACAGCTTCGCTTTCTTCGAGCAGTCCGCTTTCTGAAATGTACTTTGTGTATACGTCTTTTCCTTCTTCTAGTAAGTTTGCGATCACTTTCCCCTGTTCTCCTGTGAATGTGTTGGATTCAGAGCGAAGTAGGTCGATTGCGTAGTCGATACCTTCTGTAGAGTAGGGGATTCGTATTGCTATGTCGTATTCGTCTTCTTTTAGATCAGGGCTACTTTCAGAATCTTTGTATGGAATTACTATCCATGACATTCCTGATGAATCCTTTTCTATCGCAAATTTGTTTTTCTCGATGCTTTCTTCGGTTGCTGGGAAAGTTTTATCTAAGTCTTTTTTTGGATCGTATTCGAAATTCTGGCTGTTTAGTGCTAGCCAGATCAGTGCGCCTTCTGCATTATTTTTCGGCTCCGCCTCTTTGAATCTTTCGAACCTATCTTCTCTTTCCAATTCCACATCTAGTCCTAGTCGCTCCTCTTTTTTTTGAGTTTCTACTTTTGTTACTTTTCGGAGTTTTTCTATTTCGATAAGTTTTCTTTGGGTTTTGTATTGTTCCAAATCTTCTTCGAGGGTATCGAAATCTGTGTAGTTATCTTCGAGCTCTGCGTAATGTCCAGCTGCATTTGTGACTTCTGTCAGTATTGTTTCTGGCCCAAAATTCCTCACATTTTCTGGCAATTTAAGGCCAGTTGAAGCGCTTAAGTTTTCTTGTAGAAAATCAAATAAACTTTGCCCATCTGCTTGAGCTAGAGGGTCTTCGTCTGTCTGTATTTCAAATTTCCCAGTGTCTTCATTTTTATAAAAACCTAGGATATCTGAGCTTTCCCTTGAGTAAAAATCATCAAGATCTTCCTCTGTTCTCACATAGTTTCTCGCAAGGTAAAAAAGCATGAAATTATCTTCATCGATTTGGTCGAATGATTCGAAATCATGTCTCAAATTATCGAATGCATCGAAATTTTCATTTAATCCCTCCATCTTGGGCAAAATTTACATATACTAAATCCACTGATTATAGCAAAAAACCAAGATTTTTACAATCCTCCAGAGTAGAGATTAAGATTTCATGACTTCTATTATTTTTAGAGCTTTTTTTTCTAAATCATCGGTCTTTTTTGAGGATTCTTCGTTGGCGTCGAATATAATGTCTGCGGCGGAGGTGTAGAGGGGCTTTCTTTCTTCCCAGACTTTTTCTATTTCGGTGGTGATGTTTGGGCCTTTCAAAAGTGGTCGATTCTCACGATCTGCGGCCTGGTTTTTTCTTCGATTTTTCAGGGTTTCTAGGTCGCAGTTGAGTAAGATTATTACTCCATTTTTCTTTAAATTTTTAATGTTTTCTTTATTGAGAACAATTCCGCCTCCAGTGGCGATTACGGCATTGTTTTTTTGACTAATCAACTCGCAAACCTTGGCTTCCTCTTGCCTGAAATAGGGCCATCCTTTTTCTTCGACTATTTGTGCAATATTTTTGTTCAAGGTGGTGGTGAGGACCTCGTCTAGATCAAGAAAATTGTACGATAAAATCTCTGCGATTTTTCTTCCAATTGCGCTCTTGCCAGAACCCCTCATTCCGATGAGTACGATGTTCATGATTTTACTTTATTTTTTCTCAGTTTTTACTCCAAATTTTTTGAGATCTTTCCAGAAATTTGGGTATGTTTTTGATACACATTCCGGCTCGAGAATGACAATTTCCGGGATCAGAGTTCCGAGCACTCCAAAACACATTGCGACCCTGTGATCATCGTATGTTTCGATCTCTGCGCCATGGCATTTGTGTGGATGTCCTTTTATCTCCATTCCATCAGCCATTTGTCTGGCTTTACAGTTGATGCGATTTAGTCCGCTAGTCATTGCGAGTATGCGATCACATTCTTTTACTCTTAGATTTGGTATATTCTTGAGTCTGGTTTTTCCTTTTGAAAATACTGAAATAATGGCCATTGTTAGCGCTACATCTGGCATTGCATTCATATCTACATTTCCAAGGGATTTGAGCATTCTTCCTTCTGCATCCTTTTTTTCAGGACCTTTAACGGTTATCCCTTCCTTTTTGTCTATTTTGACTTCGCAACCTGCTTTTTTCAGAAGGTCTACAAATTTTATATCTCCCTGTGCTGAGTTGTATTTTGCATTTGTAATTGTGACAGCTGTGCCGTGAAGTGCTCCAAGTGCAAAAAAGTAGCTTGCAGAAGAGGCATCAGCATCGATGTTGTATGTGGTTCCCCTGTAAGAAGTTTTGTTGCTTATGATGAATCTTTGATATTTGAGGCGTTTTCCTTTTGTCACGTTGAATGCTCTCATAATTTCGATAGTCATGTCTACATATGGCTTTGAGACTAGGTTTTTTCCTACTACTATGTCGGTTGGTTTTTTGGTGTATGGGCTTATTAGGAGCAGGCTTGAGACATATTGAGAGCTGGTATTGCCTGGTATTTGTATTTTGCCTCCCTCGAATCCTCCTTTTATGCGAAGCGGTGGGAATCCTTCGGTTCCGAGGTATTCGATTTCAGCGCCGCCCTGCCTGAGTGCATCTACTAGGCCTTTTATCGGACGGTTTAACATACGAGGGTTTCCTGTGATTGTGCATTCAAAATTCTGTATTGCCAATGTGCTTGCCATAAATCGCACTCCTGTACCGGCATTTCCGAAGTAGAGTTCTTTTTTCGGTTTCTTGAATTTCCCGTTGCATCCTTTGATGCGTAGAGTTGTGCCTTCTTCTGTGATTTTTACTCCTAGTTCTCTGAGTGCATCTATCATGACTTTTGTATCATCACTATGGAGTACATTTGTGAGGACGCTTTCTCCTTTAGCTAATGAGGCTATCAGTAGGGCTCGGTTGGTATAACTTTTTGATCCAGGTACAGCTATTTTGAAGGTTTTTTTCTTATCTTTTTCTTCCAATGGTTTTATGAGGAGATTTTTTGTCATTTGATTGAATTATAATTCTACTATTGCTGCTGTGCCTATGCGTGGCACTATGATTATATTTTGCTTGCCGTTCACTCGTTTTTTGTCTAGTAATAGCAGTTTTTCGAGTTGTGACATTTTGATGCCTTTTGGTAGGCGAGTAGGTAGGGAAGATCTTTTGAGAAGAGCTGTGATGCGCGCGGCATGTTTTTTGTTCATGAGACCTTCTTTTACAGCCATTTTATTGATTATTTCCATGCCAATTGAGACCGCGTATCCGTGTTGGATGCGGAATTTTAGAGCTTTTTCCACAGCATGTCCGTATGTGTGTCCGTAATTTAAAATCATTCGGATATGGCCTTCTTTTGCGTCTTTCGCAACTATATCTGCTTTTATGCGTGCGGTTTCTGTGATTATTTTTTTAAGTATTCTTGGTTTTCTTGCAAGTATTTTTTCATTATTTCTTTCAAGGAATTTGAAAAATTGTTTACTTCGAATAGCTGCAGATTTGATTACTTCTGCATATCCGTTTCTTATTTCTTCGTCTGGGAGAGATTTCAAAACTTCTGTATCCATAAATACAGCTTTTGGTTGATGAAAAGCTCCGATTAAGTTTTTTCCAAATTTAGAATTAACTCCAGTTTTGCCTCCGATTGCCGCATCCGTCATGGCGAGTAGGGTGGTTGGGACTTGGATTACGTCTATTCCGCGCATGTATGTGGATGCCACGAATCCTGCGATGTCTCCTACAATTCCTCCTCCTAGTGCTATCACACAGGTTCCTCGGTCGCACCTAGCTTTGAACATTTTATTTAGAAGTGTTTCGACGGTTTTTAAGGTTTTGCTTTCTTCGCTTGGTTTGAATGAAAAAAGCTCTGCGTCTATATTAGCAGCCCTTAGATCTGTTAACAGTTTTTTACCGAGCAATCTTCTGACGGTTGTATCAGTTATTATTACGTATTTACTGTGGTTGAATTGTTTTTTGAGTTTTTTTGGTAATTTGGCAAGAAGACCTCCAGATATAGTGATCTTATATCCTTTATCTTTTTTCCGTTCTTGAATTAATGTGAGTACAGGCATGGCTTAGTTGTTTTGCACGCATTTAAGTTCACATTTTATTTCAGAATTTGCAAGTCGTTTATTTACGGCAACTGCTATTGGTGCTAGTGCTTCCATCACTTCGTTAAATTGGTCTGGGAGTAGTGCTTGAGCCCCATCACAAAGTGCGTTTTCCGGGTCACAGTGCACATCAATTATCAGCCCATCTGCTCCAGCGGCTATTGCTGCGCGGCTCATTGCAGGGATTAGGGATGGTCGCCCAGTCCCGTGACTTGGGTCTACGATCACTGGCAAATGCGTAAGTTCTTTTATTAGTGGAACTGCATCGATTGCGATTGTGTTCCTGGTTGAATCTTCGAATGTTCGAATTCCTCTTTCACATAAAATTACGTTTTGATTTCCTTCTTGGAGGATGTATTCGGCAGCGAGGATCCATTCTTTTATAGTAGCTGACATCCCACGTTTTAGCATAACTGGAATTTTTGATTTTCCGGCAGCTTCGAGAAGTCGAAAATTTTGCATGTTTCTAGTTCCTATTTGAAGGATATCTGCATATTTTTCTACCAATGGGACGTCCCGTGGATCTAGAACTTCTGTAATGATTGGCATTTCGTATTTATCTCCAATTTCTCGTAAAATCTTTAGTCCTTCTTCTCCGAGTCCTTGGAATCCGTATGGAGATGTGCGTGGTTTGAAGGCTCCTCCGCGGAGGATATTGGCTCCGGCGGCTTTCACTTTTGCGGCAGAAGCATCGGTCTGCTCTATGGTTTCAACTGCACATGGGCCAGCCATCATTGCGATTGTATTGCCGCCTATTTCAACATTTTTCACTTTGATAATCGTACGTTCTTTTTTTGTATCTGAACTTGCTAGTTTGTATGGTTGCAGAATTGCCATTACGTCGCTCACTCCTGGGAACGCTTTCAAATGATTGATATCAAGAGTGCGTTCGTCTCCTATAACTGCAATTACCGTTCGTTCTGTGCCATATAAAGGAACTGGTTTCAAGCCCGCCTCTGTAATTTTTTCTATTATGTGATCAGCTTGGCTTCTATGCGCGCCGCGCTTCATTACAATTATCATTGTCTGGATGTTAGATATTTAATTTTCTGGGGCATTTTAACAGTCATGAAAATTATATGCGAGATAAAATTTTCTAGACAGGGAGCAAAGATAGTTTATTATGGGATAGATATTAAAACCAAAAAAATTATGCGATTTATAGATACACATTCCCATTTGAATTTCGATTTTTTTGCTGAGAATAGAGATGAAAAACTTGAGGCTTACCACAGAACTGGTGGAGACAAGCTCCTTCTGATTGGTTGTACTATGGAATCAAACAAAAGTGCTGTTAAATTTGCGAGCCAGTATGATAAATGTTTTGCTACCGCGGGGATTCATCCTACATCAATTGATGAGCTTACAGATGAGGCTTTTGATTGGATTCGGAATATGCTTGAGGAAGGGACGATCAAGGCTGTGGGGGAGGTTGGATTGGATTATTATCATATGGCTTTCTCGCGTGACCTGCAGCATGCAGGGCTCCGGCGACAAGCGGCATTGGCATTAGAATTTGATGTCCCGATGGTTATTCACTCTCGTGACAAAGGCATGGTTAGTTCTAAAATTGAAATGGCAAATAAAGCAGATCCTGGGCGACCTGGCCCTTCGGCAATTGAGTGTTTGGAAATCCTTCAAAGCGAGGGAATTAAAAAAGCGATTTTTCATTGTTTCTCTTATGATTTAGATTTTGCCAAGAAAGTTTGGGAGGCGGGATACATGACATCTTTTGCAGGGATCCTTACTTATCCGAAGAACGAATATTTGAGAGAGGCAGTTAGAGAAGCTCCTCTCGACAAACTCCTGATCGAAACAGATGCACCATATTTAGCTCCGCAGGCCTATAGGGGGCAGGACAATGAGCCTGCTTATGCTTTGGAAGTCGCTAAAGAGATGGCGAAAGTTCGAGGGGCTTCTTTGGAAGAAATCTGTGAAGCGGTTAGCCAAAATGCTGAGCGGATTTTTAATATTTGAAATTCCGCCCTTGACAATTTCCTCAGACCAATTACTCTTACTCTTGTAAGGATGATTTTTTATTGACTCCATATGATCCACTCAGCAGCACAAGTCATTGTGAAGAGAAAGCACCTGCTAACGCTGGCTATTCGAACGTGCATTATTCTCTGGCTGCTGGCAATGTGGAGACTCATAAGTTAAAGACAATAAAAAAGTCATTTAAACTCTAGATCTCCACAGTAAAATGGAGATTTTTTCTTTGTAAGATTGCTTAATGCGGGCATTGACAATCCCCTGGAAGATGATATAATCACATCTATAATTTAACACCTAACTCATGACTACTTTGCTCCTAGATCACGCATTGGAAGCAACTCAAGATGCATTGCATGCTACTGATGAGCATCCTGCAGCAGAGGCTCCTGAACTTGAAAATCTTCCTCGGATTGTTCAGGTTGGAGGTGCTTGTGTTTGTGAGCATGGGCTTTATGCAAATGGTGTAGCTGGGGTTGTTATTCGTGGAAGGAATGAAATTGCCATGTGTACTCAAGTGAATGAAGAAGGATCTTGCGCTCTATGGAAAGGGTCTTGTTGTGGTATGGATGATAAGCATGGATTATCTATTTCAGCGTTGACTTCTGACGGATTAAAAAAAGAATTTGGAGATGATTTGATAGATGATTTGGATAGTTGGGCAGATAGAGATGAATATGGGATTCGTTTGTTGGCTGCTGTTGTTGAAGAGCGTTTTAAAAGGATTATGAATGGAAGTGGAAAAGGGTTTAAATTAGGAGTGGTTCATTCGAAAAAAGTAAAAGCTCTCAAAAAAGGTAGTAGATTAAAAAGTAAGGTTCTTCAAAAAGCTGTTCCAGAGGCTCCGCATGAAGTAGTGTTTGAAATTCGGAGTACTGGCTCTAGAGTGCGTGATGTTATGCTCGAAAAAATGCAGAATGAAGTATTTCAAGGGTGGGACTATCTTGGTTCAAGTAGAGATGGAGTAGCTGTGTATTTCAAAACCCCTATTCGACATTCAAGTACGACTCGTGTCATTTAATTTTTCCCCTGGCAAACAAGATAAACTTCGAAGCTTCTGTCTCTCACAGCTGCGGGTTTGGCTACTTTTACTTTTTTGAAATGCCTTTTGACTTCGCGAAGGAAGTCATCGAAGTCCGCGCCTTGGAAAACCTTCATAAGACAATTACCTCCTGTTTTTAGCCATTTTTTTGATATTTCTAAAACTTGCTGATTTAGTTCGACTGAATTCCATTGATCGACATCTTTTATCCCAGAGGTTTTTGGTGCCAAATCCGAAATCACTGCATCAAAAGTGTTTTTTTTCGAATCCTGTGTCTGCAGAAATTGAGTAGCTAAATTATCTACTCGAAGATCTTCATAAATATCGCAGACTTCTGTTTGTACATTTGGGAGGGCGAGATCGATCTCTTGTAAATCTAGGCCTAGGGCTTGGCCGTGCCCTATGATTTTGGAGGCATATTGAAGGAAGCTGCCCGGTGCAGCTCCGAGGTCCAGTACAAGATCTCCCCTTCTTAAAATTCTAAATCTCTCTTGAATTTCTTCCAGTTTAAAAGCGCTTCTGGCTTTGTAGCCTTCTGCTTTGGCTTTATGAAAATACTTATCTTTCGGATTAAACGGTTTTGGCATGTTTTATTTTTTGCTTGTGACAGATATGACCTGCGTGTTAGCGAGTAGGTCACCAATGCGTCTTCCGTCTTTTCGAATTAACATTACTATAATTTCCATCACAATGAAAATTGGAATTATAAAAAAGATGTTTCGAGATATAGATTGTAAAATGGTGCATCCTAGCAATTTATTATCTTTTTCTGTTACAGTTTTAACTTTCATCCAATGTTTGCCGATACTGCCTACTGAGTATGCATCTCGAATTAGAAAATAAGTGCCAAGTGATATAAGAAAGATTATAGCGAGGGCTGGAATGATGTCTGTGTAGAATAGGTGGAACGGTATGGTGAATATCAAAAATGCTAGATATATTCCAATCGTGTCTATGGAAAATGCGAACAATCGTTTCCAGCGAGGGGCAGGTTTGAGTGGCATGGTGAAGTTTATTATTT